>JAYRTK010000289.1:0-4452 GCA_041919595.1 Lysobacteraceae bacterium | reverse complement strand
ATCACGGTCAGGCCGGCGCCCTGCAGGTCCTGCTCGGGATAGTCGCGCGCCAGCTGGCGGCGGACCAGATCGACATAGGCCGGAAACCGGTTCGCGACCATGCTGCCGGGCACCTCGGTCACGCCCAGCGGGGCCTTCACCGCACGGTCGAATTCCTTCTGATCGATGATGCCGGTCTCCAGCATCTTCTTGAGCACCCAGTTGCGGCGCGCGGTCGCGCGCACCGGCTGCTTGCGCGGGTTGTACCAGGACGGCCCCTTCACCAGCCCGACCAGCAGGGCGACCTGCTCGGTGGTGAGATCGTCCAGCTGACGGCCGAAATAGAACTCGGCGCCGGACGCGAAGCCGTGGATCGCCTGCGATCCGCGCTGACCGATATCGACCTGATTGAGATAGGCCTCCAGGATCACGCCCTTGTCGTAACGGGCATCGATGATCAGCGCATAGAGGATTTCGTTGAATTTTCGGGTGAGCGTCTGCTCCTTGCCGATCCCGAGCAGGCCCGATCGCGCCAGTTGCTGGGTCAGGGTGCTGCCGCCCTCCTTCACCTTGCCGGCGGAGAACACCCATTTCAGGACACCGCGCGCCATGCCCGACGGGTCGATGCCGATGTGATGGGCGAAGTCGCGGTCCTCGACCGCCTGCAGGGCGTCGGTGAGCATCGGCGGCACTTCGTCGATGCGGACGAGGCGCCGCTCCTCCTGCTTCTGGCCGTACAGCGTGGCGATGCGCGCCGGATCCAGGCGGACCGACTTCACCGCACGATTGCGCGCGAGATCGCGCACCGACAGCACCCGCCCGCCGGACAGCGTCGCCTCGATCCGGCTCGGTCCGACCCGGCCGTCGACATCCTGATAACCGCGGCTGGCGATCCGCCAGCGTCCGCCGTTGCGGGTGTAGGTGCCGGGCTTCTCGCCCTGGCCATCGTCGCGATAGGACGCGGCGTCCAGTTCGGTCTTGAGCGTGCGCGCATCCATCGCCAGACCGGGCGCCAGCATCAGCGGACGGGCATAGACCCGGGTCGGTACCTGCCAGCGCAACTGGCCGAAGCGCACGCTGACCTGATGGTTGAGATACAGCGTGTAGGGGATCAGGAAGCCCAGACCGATCGCGGTGGCCACCAGCGCCCAGCTCAACAGCCGCCGGCGCCAGCCGGGTCGATCGCTGTCGTCGTCCTCGTATGCGTCTTGCTCCGCGCCGTCCTCCAGGTCCTCGTCCAGATCGTCGTCGATGTCGTCGTTTCGGGCCATGCGGGGGAGGCTTGCCTGTCAGCGGTGCGCGAAGGTGCGAAAATGCCGTCCGGAGTCTAGCAGGGTGCCGGAACCGGTACGCCCGCCCCTGCCCCGAACCCGCCGTCACCCCCGTCCCGCCCGCGGAGCCCCGCCCGGATGTCGTTTTCGCCCGCCGATCTGCGGTTCATGTTGCGCCGCGGGCTCGGTCTGATCCGACGCGGCTGGGCCAGCCTGCGCACCCGCGGCTGGCGCACCACCTGGGACCGCACCCGGGCGCAGTTCCGCCGCCCCGCCCCGCTGCCCGCAGGCACGCTCTACACCCCGGCGCCGGCCCCGTTCACGCCGTTCGCGATCGCTACCGCCGAGACGCCGGTCGCCAGCCTGGTGATCCCGGTCTACGGCCAGTTCGCGCATACCCTGACCTGCCTGCGCGCGCTGGCCGAACATCCGCCGACGACCGCGTTCGAGGTCGTCGTGATCGACGACGGCAGCACCGACGAGACCATCGACGCACTGCCGCGAATCGCCGGCGCGCGCTACCACCGCCGGGCCGCGAACGGCGGCTTCATCGCCGCCTGCAACGACGGCGCGACGCTGGCGCGCGGCGAATATCTCGTCTTCCTCAACAACGACACCATCCCGCAGCCCGGGTGGCTGGAGGCGCTGCTCGGCACCTTCCGCGACGAACCCGGCGCCGGACTGGTCGGCGCACAGCTGCGCTACCCCGACGGCCGGCTGCAGGAAGCCGGCGGCGTGGTCTTCGCCGACGGCAGCGGCTGGAACTACGGCAAGTTCGAATCCCCCGACGACCCGCGTTTCGCCTACCTGCGCGACTGCGACTACGTCAGCGGCGCGGCGATCGCGATCCCGCGCGCGCTGTTCGCGCAGCTCGGCGGCTTCGACACGCGCTACGCGCCGGCGTACTACGAGGACACCGATCTCGCGTTCGCGGTGCGCGCCGCCGGACGGCGCGTGCTCTACCAGCCGGCATCGCAGGTGATCCATGCCGAAGGCGGCACCGCCGGCACCGATACCAGCGTCGGCATGAAGGCCTACCAGGTCCGCAACCGCGAGACCTTCGCCGCGCACCGGCGCGACGCGCTGGCGACGCACCTGCCCGCGCACACGGTGCCGACGCCGGCGCGGCTGCATCGCCATCAACCGCAGATCCTCATCGTCGATGCGCAGACGCCGCGCCCGGACCACGATTCCGGTTCGCTGCGGCTGGTGAACCTGATGCACCTGCTGCGCGAGGAAGGCGCGCACGTCGTGTTCCTGCCGGCAGACGGGCACCGGGTCGAGCCCTACACGACCGCGCTGCAGCACATGGGCGTGGAAACCTGGTACGCCCCGTTCCTCGAAGGCATCCCGGCCTGGCTGCGCGAACACGGCCCGCGCTTCGATGCCGCGATGGTCAGCCGGCATTACATCGCCACGGATTTCCTGCCGCTGCTGCGCGCGCTCGCGCCGCGCGCGCGGCGGATCTTCGACACCGTCGACCTGCACTATCTGCGCGAGCGCCGCGGCGCCGAAGTCGTCGGCGACGCCGCGCTGGCGCGCGCGGCCGAGCGCACGCGCGCGCTGGAACTCGACGTGATCGCGCAGGCGGACACGACGCTGGTGGTCAGCGGGACGGAACGCGCGCTGCTGGGCGAGGACGCACCCGCCGCGCGGGTCGAGATCCTGTCCAACCTGCACCGCATCGCCGGCACCGGCCGGCCGTTCGCGGAACGGCGCGATGTCGTCTTCGTCGGCGGCTTCCGCCATCCGCCGAACGTCGACGCGGTGCGCTGGTTCGTCGCCGAGGTCTGGCCGCGCGTCCGCATGCGCCTGCCGGAGATCGTCTTCCACTGCATCGGCAGCCACGCCACGGCCGAGATCGAAGCGCTCGCCGCCCACCCCGGCGTGACCGTGCATGGGCACGTCGCCGACATCGCGCCGTTCATGGACGGCGGCCGCATCGCGGTCGCACCGCTGCGCTACGGCGCCGGCGTGAAGGGCAAGATCAACCTGAGCATGGCCCACGGCCAACCGGTCGTCGCCACCGCCTGCGCGGTCGAAGGCATGCACCTGCGCGACGGCGAGGACGTGCTGGTCGCCGACGATCCGCAGGCCTTCGCCGACGCGATCGTCCACCTGCACGACGACGCAACGCTGTGGCAGCGGCTCGCAGACAACGGACTCGACAGTGTCGCCGCGCATTTTTCCCTCGATGCCGCGCGGGAGACCGTGCGGCGGGTGTTTCTGGCGCCGTAGCGTCCCGCGCTTGCGGAAGCGCCGGAAGCCCCGGCGCTTCTGGAAGGGCAGGAAGGCCCGAAAAACAGGCGGAGTCACATGGAAAGTCGACGGACGCCGATGCTCGCCGCTTCGCTTTTCGGGCCTTCAGGTCCTTCCACACAGGCGAGCGCGGACGCATCGGGCTTCGGATCCGCGGACGCTCACTGCTCCGCCGGCGTCGCCGCGCGCAGGCGTTCGCCGAAGGCGCGCAGACCGTCCGCTTTCGCATCGAGCGCGCGGGCGGCGGCATGCGCGTTGCGCGCACCGTCGATGTCGCCGGCGCCCAGCCGTTCTTCGCCGACCGCGATCCAGCGCTGCGCGAGACGGGCGCGGGCATCGGCCGCGGCGCGGTCGTCGCCTTCCAGCGCGATCCGCGCATCGAGGCAGACGCGCGCGCGCTGCAGGCGGTTGTCGCGCAGTTCCCGCTCGAAGCATGCGCGGACCCGCGGCTGCATGCGCGCGGTGGCGCGGCGCACGCCGGGATCGTCCGGCGCCAGCGCCCGCGCGGCGCGCAGCTTGTCGAACGCGCTGTCGCCGGGCGGCGTGAGCCAGTCCCCGCGCGCTTCGGCAGCGGCCGCTTCCAGCAGCAACCGCTGCACCCGCTGGCGCAGCGCCGGCGTGGGTGGACGTGGCCCCGCGCCGTCGCGGACGCGCTGCGCGCGCTGCAGCGCGTCGCGCGCCGCGCGCCACTCGGGCGCATCGGGCGCCAGCGCCTGCGCGGATGCGAGTTCCGCCCGCGCGCGCTCGAAATCGAAATCCGCGGCCGCCGTGCGCGCACGCGCGGCATGCGCACGCGAGACCTCGCGCAGCGCCGCATCCGCGGCGGCGACATCGACGCCGCTGTCGCGCCAGCGGCGATAACCGTCCGCCGCGCGCGACAACCGTCCGGCGCGCAGGTCGGCGTCGGCGCGTCGACGCACGCGCTCCGCGGCCTGCGCCTGCG
>JAYRTK010000288.1:0-4464 GCA_041919595.1 Lysobacteraceae bacterium | reverse complement strand
GTGATTGCTTCATGACTGCGCCCCTCCCGAGGGCATGCTGACATCGAATTGTGGGGCACGCGACTGCGCGCGTGTAACCGGTTACATCCATGGGCAAAAAAATACGCCGGGTGCGGCCTAGCCTGTTTCCTCCCCGGCCGCCTGCGGGTCGCTGGAATCGCGCACGATCAGTTGCGGCACCAGCGGCGCCAGCCGGTCATGAACGTCCTCGCCATCGCGCAGATCGAGCAGCACCCGCATCGCGTGCGCGCCCAGTTCGGCGATGTTCACCCGCATCGTGGTCAGCGATGGCATCACGTAGCGGGCGAGCGGAATATCGTCGAAACCGGCCAGCGCGATCTCCTGCGGCACGCGCACGCCGGCCTGGTTGAAGGCGAACAGGCAACCCAGCGCCATCATGTCGTTGGCCGCGAACACCGCCTGCGGACGCGTGTCGCCTGCAAGCAGGGCCTGGCCAGCGGCATGGCCCGAGGCCTCGCCGAAATCGCCGGGGACGACCCAGGGCTCGGCCGCACCGGCCGCCTGCATCGCATCGCGATAACCGCGCAGGCGTTCGTGGGCATCGAAGTTGTTCTCGGGGCCGGCGATGAAGGCGATGCGCCGATGTCCGGCGGCGAGAAGGTGTTCGACCATCGCCCGTGCGCCACCGTAATTGTCGATGCCGAAGGCGATCTGATCGGCGTCGGCCGGCTGCGAGTTGATCAGCACCGCCGGCAGCGCCGCGAGATTCTCGCTCAGGAAACCAAGAGCACCGGCATGCGGCGACATCACCAGCAGACCGTCCACCCGCCCGCGCATCGCGCGCAGCGCGGACGCCTGCTCTTCCGGATGACCGTGATAGCTCGACACCAGCAGATGCAGGCCGCGCTCGCGCGCCACCTGATCGATGCCGCGCATCAGTTCGGAGAAGAATTCGCCATGCAGATCCGGCAGCACCACGCCGATGGTATGGGTGCGGCGACTGCTGAGGCTGCGCGCGGCATGGTGCGGGCTGTAGCGCAGTTCGTGGGCCACGGCCAGGACACGCCGGCGGACGGCTTCGGTGACGTTGTCGTGACCGTTGAGCGCGCGCGAGACGGTGGCGACGGACACCTTCGCCGCTCGCGCCACATCCCGGATCGTCACGCTCGATGCCATCGGCTGTTCCCGTCCGACGGAAGCCCGTCGCGACTCAATGTAACCGTTTTCAATACAGGGCGCAAAACAGGCCGAAGCGATTCGCGCAAGCGGGAGATGCGTCGATCAAGCACTTGATTTCAATGATGAAATTTGGATTTCCGCCACAAGCGACCTGATGCTGTGCCGCAGCAATCCGGGCCTCTCAGGCGGTCGCCTGGATCGACAGCGCATGGATATCGGTCTGCATCAGTCCGTCAAGCGCGGCATAGACGGCACGATGCCGGGCCAGCGGCGTCATCCCGGCGAAGGCGGCGCTCACGATGCGGACCCGGAAATGCCCTCGCCCATCGCGGGCGCCGGCATGACCGATATGCAGGTGACTGTCGTCATGGACGTCGAGCTCGGTGGGTGCGAACGCGGCCATGAGCAGATCGCGGATCGCCTCGACCCGGGCCTCCCGTGCCAGCGGGCCGACGGTGCTGGAGGCGCTCATGGCAGCACCGGACGGAACGGACGGACCTCGACCCGGACATAGACCCCGGCATCGACATAGGGATCGGCATCGGCCCAGGCCCGGGCGGCCTCGAGGGTTTCGAATTCGGCGATCACCAGGCTGCCGCTGTAGCCCGCCGGGCCCGGATCCTCGGCGTCGATCGCCGGGCACGGGCCGGCCAGCAGCAGGCGACCGGCGTCCCTGAGCGCGGTCAATCTGGCCAGATGCGCGGGACGCGCCTGCAGGCGGCGTTCCAGAGATTGCGGGGCGTCGTAGCCCTCGATGGCGTACCACATGCGCGGGCTCTCGGTCGTCGCGGGGCGACTAGGATATAGGGATGGCCACCCGCATGCTGGACAGTGACAGCCCCAGCCCGTACTCTTGGCCATCGTTTCGAGGCCGGCCACGGCGTTCCTCGATGGCGGCAGGAACCCAGGCACGGCTTCCGCCAGCCCCGACCGAGGTCCCCACGCTCCCTCCGGCCCCAGGCCCACGACCCGACCCGTTCGCAACCCCGTGCCGAAGGCATGGCGGTCCTCGATGGACTTGGCCGTGGCCATGTTTCACCCCGCTTGGCCCGCCCCCGTTCCGACGGGACGTGCGCCGCAAACCTGAGCCGTAGCACCCCGGCCCGCGGTCCGCCGCATCCCCCGGGCGACTCCGGCGATGCGATCGACCGGATCGGCCCGCAGAGGCCGCGGTCGTCGCACCACCGCCCGGTACCGCCGGCGCGGCCCGTCCGCCGGAACGCTCGAATCACTGCCCGTACCGCTGCCCTGATCCGTCGATCGCCGTCATCGCCGAAAGCCCGAATCCCATGATCCTGTCGTCGCATGAGCACTGAAACCGAGCCCAGGGCGTCGGCCGAGATCGCGCAGACGGACGCCACGCAGGCCGAAGCCGCCCCGCAGCACGGGCCGGCGCCGCAGCAGCAGGAAATGCGGCTCGCGACGGTGCTGGGGCAACCGGTGCTGCAGATTCCACAGGACCTCTACATCCCGCCGGACGCGCTGGAAGTCATCCTCGAAGCCTTCGAGGGTCCGCTCGACCTGCTGCTGTATCTCATCCGCCGCCAGAACCTCGACATCCTCGACATCCCGGTCGCGGAGATCACCAAGCAGTACGTGGACTACATCGGGGTGATGCGCGAGATGCGCTTCGAGCTGGCCGCCGAGTATCTGGTGATGGCCGCGATCCTCGCCGAGATCAAATCGCGGATGCTGCTGCCCCGCCCGCCCAGCGACGAGAACGCCGAGGACGACCCCCGCGCCGATCTGGTCCGCCGGCTGCAGGATTACGAACGCTTCAAGCAGGCCGCCGAAGACCTCGACGCCCTGCCCCGCATGGAACGCGACACATCGCCGGTGACCGCCTTCGTCCCGGACCGCAGCAGCGTGAAACTGCCGCCGCCGGTGCAGCTCAAGGAAATGCTGCTCGCGCTGCATGACGTGCTGAAACGCGCCGAACTGTTCACCGGCCACTCGATCAAGCGCGAGGCGCTGAGCGTCCGCCAGCGCATGACCGACGTGCTGACCCGCCTTGGCGACGGCAGTTTCCACCGCTTCGAGTCGTTGTTCGAGCCGCGCGAAGGCAAGCTCGGCGTGGTCGTGACCTTCCTGTCGATCCTGGAACTGGCGAAGGAACAGTTGCTGGACATCGTCCAGGAAGCGCCTCTCGCGCCGATCTATCTGAAATCGCTGGCCACGGGCGAACATGGCGACGCCGTGGTGCCCGATCTGAGCAGCGAATTCGACGACACCACCGCCGAGGCCGCCGTCGCTCCCGAGCTTCCGCAACGCTGACGCCGCGCGTCGCGACCGCGACGACGCCCACCCACGACACCCCGAACCGCATGGATCAACTCCTCATCACCCGCATCGTCGAAGCCGCGCTGCTCGCGGCCAACCAGCCGCTCACGCTGGTGCAACTGCGCGCCCTCTTCACCTTGGACGAACCCGCGCCCGAAGGCAGCATCGAACAGGCGCTGGACGATCTGCGCGAAGGCTGCGCCGGGCGCGGCATCGAACTGACCGAAACCGCGTCCGGCTACCGCTTCCAGGTACAGGCCGATGTGCATGCCTGGGTCGCCCGGCTGTGGACGGAACGCCAGACCAAATACACCCGCGCGACCCTGGAAACCCTGGCGATCATCGCCTACCGCCAGCCGATCACCCGCGGCGAGATCGAACAGGTCCGAGGCGTCGCGGTCAGCAGCAATATCATCAAGGCGCTCGAAGAGCGCGAATGGATCCGTTCGGTCGGCCACCGCGACGTGCCGGGCCGGCCCGAACTGCTCGGCACCACCCGTGGTTTCCTCGATTATTTCGGACTGAAGAGTCTCGATCAGTTGCCGCCGTTGTCGGAACTGAAGGATTTCGGCGAACTCGATCCGCAACTCTCGTTCGAAGACCCGGATGCGCCGAAACCCGGCGTGCTGTCCGCCCATCTGCAGGACGACGCCCCCCTTCCCGACGAAGCCCCCGGGGAGACGACGGACATGACCGAAACGACCACCTCGGACGCTCCCCGCGACACCGAAGACGCCCCTCACGACCACCCCGCCGAAGACGCCGCACCGGCGTATGACGCCCCCCACCCCGCCCTCGTCGCCGACGACGACAGCACCGGAGCCTGACATGAAAGAACAACAACCCCGCACCCTTTCGCTCAAGCGCGAGAAGGATGCCCCCGCCGAAGCGCCGCGCCTGGAAGAACGCCTGCACAAGGTACTGGCCCAGGCCGGCCTCGGTTCCCGCCGCGCGCTGGAACAGCGCATCGCCGACGGCATGATCAAGGTCAACGGCGAGACCGCGCAGATCGGCATGAGCGTCAAGGGCGGCGATCGCATCGAG
>JAYRTK010000287.1:0-4476 GCA_041919595.1 Lysobacteraceae bacterium | reverse complement strand
GTCGACCAGCAGGCCTTCGACCTGATGGAACATCGGCGTGTGGGTCTGGTCGCTGTCGCTGCGATAGACCTTGCCCGCGGCGATCATGCGCAACGGCGGACTGTGCTCCTTCATGTAGCGGACCTGCACGCCGGAGGTGTGCGTGCGCAGCAGATGCGCGTCGCCATCGACCTTGTTCGTGAGGTAGAAGGTGTCGTGCATGGCGCGCGCCGGATGGTGCGGCGGAAAATTCAGCGCCTCGAAATTGTGCCAATCGTCCTCGACTTCCGGACCGTCGGCGAGTTCGTAACCGAGGCGGCCGAAGATCTCGACGATGCGCTCCAGGGTGCGGGTGACCGGATGCAGACCGCCGCGAGCGGAATCGCGTCCGGGCAGGGTCACGTCGATGGTCTCGCCGGCGAGACGCAGGGCGAGCGCGGCATCGTCGAGCGCGAGCTTGCGTGCGTTCAGCGCTTCGCCGATGACGTCGCGCGCGCGGTTGATCGCCTCGCCCGCCGCCTTGCGCTGATCCGCCGGCAGTGCGCCCAGCGACTTCAGCAGTGCGGTGACGCTGCCGCTCTTGCCGAGCAGCGCGACGCGCAGCGCTTCCAGCGCGTCGGGGGTATCGGCGGCGGCGATGTCCGCCAACGCCTGCGTCGAGAGTTGTTCGATATCGCTCATGTCCGACTCGTTCCAGGCCCCAAAAACGAACATGGGGAAGGACTTGCGCCCTTCCCCATGCATGATCCGATGTCGCTCGCACCGAAACCCGCACAGAGAAGCGCGGGCCCGGGGAGGAATCTGCTTATGCCGCGAGTGCGCTCTTCGCCTTTTCGGCCAGCGCGGTAAAGCCCTTCGCATCGTGCACGGCGATGTCGGCCAGCACCTTGCGGTCGAGGGTGATACCGGCCTTGAGCAGACCGTTGATGAAGCGGCTGTAGCTGATGCCGTTGCTGCGGGCGGCCGCGTTGATGCGGGCGATCCACAGCGTGCGGAAATTGCGCTTCTTCTGCTTGCGGCCGATGTAGGCGTACTGCAGCGCCTTGGTGACCGCCTGCTTGGCGACGCGGAAGACCTTGCGGCGGGCGTTGTAGTAGCCCTTCGCCTGCTTCAGGATTTTCTTGTGGCGGCGACGCGCCGTTACACCACGTTTAACTCGTGCCATTGTTCAGTCTCCTCACAAATACGGAAGCATGCGGTCCAGACGGCCGGCGTCCTCGGCGCGAACATGGTTCGTCTGCCGCAGGTTGCGCTTCCGCTTGGTCGCTTTCTTGGTGAGGATGTGGCTCTTGTTGGCGTGGCCGCACTTGTATTTGCCGGAAGCCGTCTTCCGGAAGCGCTTGGCCGCCGCCCGATTGGTCTTGATCTTGGGCATTGGAATGGTCCTGGGGTCTGAGCGAGTACTGGCGTGGGCGGCAGCCGAAACTGCTCTTTCCGTCCTGCCCTGCCGGTTGTAGGCCGTTGATCCGGATGGAGAATCCGTCCGGAACAGCAGCGGGTCCGAGGTAAAGCCGACAACATCCCGGCGAACCGGGCCGGCCATTATGCCCGCATCGGTTTTCCTTTGCAAACCAAGGACATGCCGTCCGCCACGATGACACCGACGCCGATCGCCGAACCACGCGTCAGTCCGGGCGATCGGCCGGCCCGGAGGCGGCATCCGGGATGCCGGCATCGCGCTGGGCGGAAACGTCCGCGCCATGCACGGCGGCGATCTGCCCGGTGAGCTTCTCGAACAGCGCGTCGAGCGCCGGCCCGAGGTCCGCTTCGCGGGCCGCCTGCCACATCACCTTCGTCTCGGCCCAGCTGTCGGCGTACACCTTGTTGATGCGGGGATCGGCAGGGGCGACATGGCGGGCATGGAACCGGTGTCCGTCCACCTCCACGTCCACCACCAGTACCCAGGGGGTGTCGAAACCGGCCGGCAACTCGGACGCGACGTAACCACCCCGGAGGTCGTCCGGCGCGCAGCCGAGGACCCTCCTGTCGTTCGCCAGCGCGTCGACGGCACCGGCGAGCGGCGAGTGGTTCGCCGCGAACTGCGCCGTCGCCCCGCGCCGGAACTGCACGTCGTTGAAGTGCACCGTGAAGTTCACCAGGGTGACCTTGCGGCCCTCCAGCGGCCCGGACAGCCGCGCCATCAGCGCGTCGTTCAGCAGGACCGCGAGCCCGGGCGTGAACTCGCCGTCGCCGAGACGCACGCTGCCGTAATCGCAGCTGGTGATCAGGCGGGACTCGGTGCCGGACTTGCGCTGTTCCTTGGGCCGGGCGTCCGCGAAGGTGTAGCTCAGGGGCGCGTCGCTGCCCTTGCGCGGGAAGGTGGTCGGCATCGCGAACGCCGAGAGGAAGGCGATGGCGATGACGGCGACACAGGATCGGGCCAGGAGACGTGGACCGGTGCGTACGGAAGGCATGCGATGGGAATCCTGCGACGGAGGCATGACGAGAGCGGGAGCGCCGCGCATCGATCCCGGAACCGGAGGCCGCACGGGCAGACCAGGCGCGAACGCGGACCGGCCATCGACGACCTCCGTGGCCGGGGATGCCGGCCATCGGGGCTGGTCATTGTGCCCGCATCGGTTTCCGCGGCCAATCGGCCATCGGGCCGGACCGCGGCCGCCCGCGTCAGGCCGCCGGGACGACTACAGCCGGGAGCGCGGCGCAGTGGCCTGCTGTTCGGTCGGAGGTTCGGCCCCCGTGATCTGCGGCGGCGGCGTCCCCGTGGACTGCTGCGGCGCGGCGATCAGGCCCAGCGATTGCCGGCTGCTCTCCGACAGCGGCGTCTGCGTGGCCTGCATGTCGACCTGGCTGTAGCGCTGGGTCTCCGGATGCACGCCCTGCACCGCGAACACGCGATCGCCGTTGATCGCGATGCTGTCGGGCACGATGCCGTTGCGCTGCGCCTCCACCGCCAGCGCGCCGGCGGCGTTCTGAGCTTCGCGGATGCCGATCCCACGCTCCTCGAACTGCGGCTGCAACTGGTCGAAGATGCGCTGGTACTGCCGGTTGAAGGGGTGATCCGGATGCGACATCAGCCCGCTTTCGCCGATGCCGTGGCCGAAGGCCTTTTCCTGGGCCCGGATCACCGAGTCCATCATGTGCATCTCGACGCTGTGCTTGATCGACTTCACCGGGTTGAAGCTCTGCCAGAAGCTCAGCGGGTCCGGATCCGGAAGCTCGACCTTGTTGCCGATCGCATCGGGCATCAGGTAACGGCTGGGAAAGCTCTTTTCCTGCAGGTGGGTCAGGATTTCGTTCTCGACCGCATAGCGGCGCATCTGCCCCGATTCGGCCGCCTCCTTCACCGCCGCCGGGTTCATGCCGGCACGCTCGAGCGTCACATCCTTCACGCCGGCGGCGTTGAAGGTGACCGCAGGGGCGTCGATCGAAGCGGCGCCGACCGCCGCCAGCCCTCCGCCGAGGGAGTGTCCGGTGACGACCAATTCATCCCCGAAGGCGACCTTGGCCTGGCGGGCCAACTGCATGGCCTGGTTGTACTGCGCGGTCTCGAAACCGAGCCCTTGGCCAAGATTGGTCGCCCAGTCCTTGCCGGCATCCGTGCCGCGGTAGGCCAGCACGTAGCGGCCATTGCCGTCGGTGTAGATGTCGGCGTCGAAACCGCTGGATGCGTTGGTGCGCAGCGCGGGATCGATGCCCACCTGGTTGAACTGCGCGTCGGTCAGCGGCCTCCAGCCGGGGGCGCCCGGACGCTCGCGGTCGTCGGAGCGATAGACATCCTGGGCCATGCGCGCCAGGGTCAGATCGATGTCGCGCGGCGCCGGGCCGCGTACTTCATCGGCGAACGACGGGCGGCTGTAGGCATTTCCGGTCAGGGGATCCACGGCCTGACGGCCACCCTGCCTGCTGTCGGGGTCGAACTGTGCGCTCATCCTTGTCTCCTCTGCGGCGGGCGATCAGCGCGCGTCTTCGAGCGGAATATCGTGGGCCTTCAGCCAAGCTTCCACCGCCTCGCGATGGCGGCGGGTCTCGGCATTGAGCAGGGCGGCCCGGGTCATGAACAGATAGCGCTGGAACGTCGCGCCCTGGCGGTTGCGCGCCAGCGGGTCGGCGCCGGCCTCCAGCAGATCCAGCGCACGCGCCGGCTCGTTGATCTGGCCGGCGACATGCAGCGGCGTATTGCCCATGCGATCGGCCCGGTTCGGGTCGGCACCGGCCTGCAGGAGCGCACGGAACTGGGGCTGGGCTTCGCCCATCAGCGCGGCGGCCAGCGGGACGGCCCCGGTCTCGGCGTTGGCGACATTCGGATCGACACCGCGGGCCAGGAGTTCGGCGAGATAGGCCGCATCGTTGGCCTTGGCCGCGAAATGCACGACGGTATCGCCATCCATCCCCGGCTGGAGCGGATCGGCACCCGCGTCGAGCAGCGCCTTGAGGCTGTCCAGACGCTTGTTGAGGAGGGCCCATTGCAGGAAGGTCACCTGCTTGTCGCCGCGGTAGGTCAGGTCCGCACTGGCGGCAAGGCCACGGATGCGGGAG
>JAYRTK010000286.1:0-4508 GCA_041919595.1 Lysobacteraceae bacterium | reverse complement strand
AGGTCCGCGAATTGATCCGCGAAGAGGGCAACCCCGCGCTGAAACTGCGGGTCTACATCCAGGGCGGTGGCTGCTCCGGCTTCCAGTACGGTTTCGAGTTCGACGAACAGCAGAACGAGGACGACCTCGCCGTCGCCACCGACGACACCACCCTGCTGGTCGATCCGCTCAGCCTGCAGTATCTGCTCGGCGCCCAGGTCGATTACACCGAAAGCCTGCACGGCGCGCAGTTCGTGATCCGCAACCCGAACGCCAAGACCACCTGCGGCTGCGGCAGCAGCTTCAGCGCCTGAGTCGGCGATGACCGCGCCGATCACCGCACCGACGCCGCGATTCGCGTTCGTCGAAGATGCGCTCGATCGCGCCGACGCGCTGCGCGACAACGCCGATGCGCTGCGCGCCTACTGGCCGAATGCACGGGTCGTGCTGATCGATGGCGAGGGCCGCACCCGCGCCGACGCCGGGGGCGCGATGGACGCGGTGCTCGGTGCGGCGCTCGGGCCCGTCCCCGACGACGCGATCTTCCTCGGCATGCAGGGCGACCAGGCGTGGTTCGCGCGGGCCGAGGACGGCGTCGACGCCGTGTCCGGCACCGAAGCGGCCTTCACCCAGGCCGGCGTGATCGGCGGACGCGCGGATCTGCGCACCGCGGCGGCGCAGTGGTCCGCGTTCGAGGCCACGGTCTTCGCCCAGGCCCGCGCGGTCCTGCACTGGCAACACCGGCATCGCCATTGCGGGGCCTGCGGCGGTGCGTTGACGTTCCGGCGCGGCGGCTGGGAAGGTCACTGCGCCGCCTGCGGCCTCAGCCACTATCCGCGCACCGATCCGGCGGTGATTGTCGCCGTCACCGACGGCGAACGGCTGCTGCTCGGGCGCCAGGCGAGCTGGCCGGCGCGCCGTTATTCCACCCTCGCGGGATTCGTCGAACCCGGCGAAACGCTCGAGCAGACGGTGGCCCGCGAAGTGATGGAGGAATCCGGCGTGCGCGTGCGCGCCAGCCGTTACCTCGCCTCGCAACCGTGGCCGTTCCCGTCCTCGCTGATGCTCGGCTTCATCGCCGAGGCCGAACCCGACCCGCCGCAGGCGAACGAGGAACTGGAAGACGCGCGCTGGTTTTCCCGCGACGAGGTCGGCGCCGCGCTTCGCGGCGAGACCCGCGACGAGGGGCTGCTGCTGTCGCCGTCGATCTCGATCTCGCGCTGGCTGATCGAGTGCTGGTTTTCCTCGTAGACGCAGCGCCGCGCGTCGCTCCGGCGCGCTGCGGGGCGGTGCCCAAAGCGGGCTGATAGACTGCGCCCATGTCCGCGACCCTCATCGCCGTGATCTTCGCGCTGGCCCTGGGCCATCTCGCGCCGGGCCTCGCCACGGCGGTGCGTCGTCACGACGGTTATGGCGCCTGGCTGCGCTGGCTCGGCGAGCGTCTCGGCGCGGCACCCGGGGCATGGCGCGGCGGTTTCGGCATCGTGATCGCGCTGCTGCCGCCCTTGCTGGTGGTCGGTCTGCTGCAATATGGCCTGCGTTCGCCGCTGGCCGGCGTGTTCGGTCTGGTGTTCGCGATGGCCGCGTTGTTCTACGCCTGGGGGCCGCGCGATCTCGACGCGGATGTGTCGGCGGTGATCGAGGCCGGCGACGCCGGCGCACGGCGCGCCGCCGCCGCGCGGCTGGGCCCGGTCGAGACGCGCGGACTGAGCGAATCCGCGGCGATGGTCGAGGGCGTGTTCGCCAGCGCGCTGCGACGCTGGTTCGGCGTGCTGGTGTGGTTCCTCGCATTCGGCGCCGTCGGTGCGGTCCTGTACCGCTTCTCCGCGCTCGCCGCCGAGGGCGAGTACGCCGACGCCCTGCCCGAACCCGCCCGCGCAGGTGCGCGCCGTCTGTTCGCGCTGCTCAACTGGCCGGTCTCGCAGGCGATGACGCTGTCGCTCGCCCTGGTCGGCAACTTCGACACCGTTCTCGGCGTTTGGCGCGAACACGGCGGCGCCGCGCTGCGTCTCGAACAGGCCTATCTCGGGGCCGCGGCGCGCGCCAGCGTGCGCTGCGAGATCGCCGAGGAAACGCAGGAGTTCATCGAGGAAGGCGCCACGCCGGGCAACGCCTGGATGCAACTGGGCGAAATGCCGGAACTGCGCGATGCGATGAGCCTGGTCTGGCGCATCCTGCTGCTGTGGCTGGCGATCGTCGCCCTGTTCGTCGTCGCGGGTTGGGTGAGCTGACGCGTCTGCGCGGCACTGCCGCGCGCGTCAGCGAACGCCCGCACAGGGATGTGCGGGCCGGGCGACCCGAAGCCCGAATCGCAGCGCCAGGGATGGCATTGCATGACTTCCGAAGACGATGTCTGCGCGGCACTGCCGCGCGCGTCAGCGAACGCCCGCACAGGGATGTGCGGGCCGGGCGACCCGAAGCCCGAATCGCAGCGCCAGGGATGGCATTGCATGACTTCCGAAGACGATGTCTGCGCGGCACTGCCGCGCGCGTCAGCGAACGCCCCGCCCGCAACGCCCTTTACCGTCGCGATGGAAACGATGCCGCGCGTGCGGCTTGTGCCATTGATCAGCCGAAATCTGACGGTTCTCAATTCGATCAGGCCGGGCGACCCGAAGCCCGAATCGCAGCGCCAGGGATGGCATTGCATGACTTCCGAAGACGATGTCTGCGCGGCACTGCCGCGCGCGTCAGCGAACGCCCCGCCCGCAACGTCCTCTGACGCGACGATGGAAACGATGCCGCGCGTGCGGCTTGCGCCATCGATCCGCCAGGGACGGCATCGGCGAATGCCACCTGCGCGGGAGCGCTGGAAGGCGCGATGCGCAACGCTGTCTGCAGGCCATCGGGCCTTCCGGCCCTCCCGCGGAAACCCGCAGCGTCGGCTTACAGCCGCGCCAACACCGCCTGCGTCGGTTTCGCGAGATTGAGCGTGTAGAAGTGCAGCGCCGGGGCGCCGCCGGCGATCAGGCGGCGGCACATGTCCGCGACCAGGTCGGCGGAGAATTCGCGGATGGCGTCGGCGTCGTCGCCCAGCGACTGCATCCGCTTGGTCACCCAGCGCGGGATTTCGGCGCCGCAGGCGTCGGAGAAACGCCGCAGCTGGCTGAAGTTCGAGATCGGCATGATCCCGGGCACGATCGGCGCCTGCACCCCGAGCCTGCGCACGTCGTCGACGAAACGGAAATAGGCGTCGGCGTTGTAGAAATACTGGGTGATCGCGGTATCGGCGCCGGCATCCATCTTCTGCTTGAAATAGCGCAGATCGGCGAAGGCGTCCTCGGCCTGCGGATGGATCTCGGGATAGCAGCCGACCTCGATCCGGAAATGGTCGCCATGCTCGGCGCGGATGAAGGCCACCAGGTCCGACCCGTACCGCAGGTCGCCCATGCGCGCCATGCCCGAGGGCAGGTCGCCGCGCAGCGCGACGATCCGGGTGCAGCCCAGCGCGCGGTACAGGCGCAGCAGTTCGCGGATCTCCTCGCGGCTGCCGCCCATGCAGGACAGGTGCGGCGCGGCGTCGAAGCCGTGTTCCTGGCGCAGATGGCGCACGGTCTCGGAGGTGTAGCTGAGGGTGGAACCGCCGGCGCCGAAGGTGCAGGAGACGTATTCGGGGGCGTGGGTCCTGAGCTTCGCGGCGGTGCGGTCCAGCAGCGCGCGTTGCTCGTCGGTCTTGGGCGGGTAGAACTCGAAGGAAATCGCGGTCATGGTCCGACATCCGGTCGTGTCGGGACATCATATCTCTTTATCGCGATGGATGTAAAACAGAGCGGTGGGTGGCCGGAACGACGACGGCCCGGGATCGCTTCCGGGCCGTCGTGTGGATCGCGGATCGTGGACCGCCGGTCAGTAGATGTCGCCGACCGTGTTGTGGACGTTGAACTTGCCGGTGGGGGTGATGATGCGCGCGTCGTCGATGACCGCCTTGAGGGTGC
The DNA here is from genome assembly GCA_041919595.1 of Lysobacteraceae bacterium. Classification (GTDB taxonomy): domain Bacteria; phylum Pseudomonadota; class Gammaproteobacteria; order Xanthomonadales; family Xanthomonadaceae; genus Lysobacter_I. The sequence continues at coordinate 594 of JAYRTK010000286.1, read as the reverse complement.
GGGTCTTGTCGTCGACGACCACGATCGCGGACCGCTCGGTCTTGCCGTTCCACACCGAGAACCAGACTTCATCGCCCGCGGCGTTGTACTCGGGCTGGACCACGCGCTTCGGGCCGGGGCCGAGGTTCGCCCATTCGGCGATCGGCAGCACCGTGTAACCCTTGGACAGATCGCGGATGTCGAACACCGCGATCGACTGGCTCAGTTTCGGATCGGGGTTGAGCGGCGTATCGACCCACAGGTTGTGCGACTTCGGATGGGTCTTGATGAACAGCGAGCCGCCGCCCTGGCCGGTGAGCACTTCGCAGACCTTCCAGGCATGCGCCTTGTGCTTGGCCGGATCGGTGCCGATCAGGGTGATCTTCTCGTTGCCGAGCGCGGAGGTCGCCCACACCGGGCCGCAGGTCGGATGCACGAAGTTGGCGCCGCGGCCGGGATGCGGGATCTTGTCGACGTCGACCAACGCGGCCAGTTTCTGGTCGCGCGAATCGACCACCGCGACCTTGTTCGACTGGTTGGCGGCGGTGAGGAAATAGCGCTTGGTCGAATCCCAGCCGCCGTCGTGCAGGAAGCGCGCCGCGCCGATCGTGGTCA
>JAYRTK010000285.1:0-4525 GCA_041919595.1 Lysobacteraceae bacterium | reverse complement strand
TGCGACCGACACTATGCCCGCAGCCTAGAGCAAATACTCCGGAAAGGTCGCGCGCAGCGTATGGTCCCGGGGTGGCGGTGGCGGACGCCATCGGCTACCGTGCGCGCTGTGTCCCCGACCGCGCACCTCTCCGATCCATGACCGTCGAACAGCATTCCAGCGGGCGTCGCGTGCATGCGGGCGAGGGGCGTGCGGTCGCGATCTCCTTCGCCTATTTCTTCTGCGTACTGGCGGCCTATTACGTGATCCGCCCGGTGCGGGAACAATTGTCGGCCGCGGTCGGATCGACCCAGTTGCCGTGGTTCTACGCCGCGACCTTCGTCGCCACGCTGGTGCTGACCCCGGTGTTCGCCGCGCTGGCGTCGCGCTGGCCGCGCCGGGTGCTGGTGCCGGTGGTGTACGTGTTCTTCATCGCCTGCCTGCTGGCCTTCATCCCGGCCTTCACCCTCGACGGCCTGCTCAGCCCGCGTGCGCTGGGCATGCTGTTTTTCGTCTGGGTCAGCGTCTTCAACCTGATCGTGGTGTCGGTGTTCTGGATTTTCATGTCCGACATCTGGAGTCTGGAGCAGTCGAAACGGTTGTTCCCGATCATCGCCGTTGCCGGCACGCTCGGCGCGCTGGCCGGACCGGCGTTGACCCGTTCGCTGGTCGACGTGATCGGCGTGGCGCCGTTGCTGCTGGTGTCGGCCGGCCTGCTGAGCGTCGCCACGGCCTGCGTGGTGATGCTCGGACGGTGGGCGCGCACGTACGGCGCGCGCCGGCACGAAGCCGGTCATGAGGACGCGGTTGGCGGCGGCATGTGGGACGGGTTGAAGCAGATCTTCTCCGATCCCTTCATCCGGGGCATGGCGATTCTGCTGCTGCTGGCCGACGGCATCGGCACGGTCAACTACGCGCTGATGATCGATTATTCCGGCGCGACCTTCGCCGACGCGGCGACGCGCACGCGCTTCCATGCCGACGTGGACCTGGTCGCGAACCTGCTGACCGTGACCGTGCAGATCGCCCTGACCCGCTGGTTGCTGCCGCGCAGCGGCCCGGGCGCGGTGATCCTGCTGTGGGCGCTGGTCAGCATCGCGGTGCTGCTGATGGTGGTGTTTTCGGCGGACCCGCATGCACCGCTGTTCACCCTGCCGTGGCTGCTGGGTCCGGTGGCGCCGACCGTGCTGGCCCTGATCGTCAGCCGCGGCTTGGCTTACGGCATGGCCGAACCGGCGCGGCACAGCCTGTATACCCGGGTGCCGCGCAACGTGCGCTACAAGGGTCAGGATGCGGTCGACACCGCGGTGTGGCGTTTCGGCGATCTGGTCATCGCCAGCGGCATGAACGGCCTCAAGTCGCTCGGCATGACGATCGGGGGATTCGCTGCATTGAGCGCGCTGGCCGCGTTCGCCGCGGCGCGCGTCGGCTGGCGGCTGTGGAAGCGGGTGGAGACGGTCGGGGAAGCCGTCGCGGTCCAATCGCATCGTTGACGAAGAAGGAAGAAGAACCATGCTGCTCGCCAAGATCCTGATCGCCGCGGTCGCCGCGCTGCATCTGTATTTCCTGGTGCTCGAGATGTTCCTGTGGACGAAACCCGTCGGCCTGAAGACCTTCCGCAACACGCCGGAGAAGGCCGAGATCACCCGGGTGCTGGCCGCCAATCAGGGGCTCTACAACGGGTTCCTCGCTGCCGGCCTGATCTGGGCGGTGCTCGCCGCGCGCCAGGACCTGGCGCTGTTCTTCCTGGGCTGCGTCGTGGTCGCCGCGCTGTACGGCGCGTACAGCGTCAGCAAGCGCATCTTCTACGTGCAGGGCCTGCCGGCGATCGCCGCGATCGCGGCCGTGCTGCTGGCGTCGCCGTGACCGGTGGTTGACGACGATCCGTTCACGCGTCGACAGGGGGCGCGCGGACGCCGCCGCGCCGACGGCTCAGCGCGAGGGCTTCGGCGACAACCACATCGCGATCGTCGCGCGGAACACCGCCTCGCCGGCGTCGTCGGTGAGTACGACATCGACCGGCACTTCGTAGCCCTCCTCGGCGTGCACGATCGGAATCGAGGGCGTCGCCACCGCCCGCAGCGTGCCCATCGCCTTCTTCAGGTATTGCACGGTCATGCCCTTGGGGATCCAGCGCATCGACCCGGGCAGAGTGACTTCGGTGACCATGCCGCCGACGAGCTCGGCGAGGTTGCACATCGCGATCGCGTGCACGCTGCCGATGTGATTGGTGATCGCGCGATGACGGCGGATCGAGGCGACGCAGCGGCCCGGTTCGAGGACCTCGATCCGCGGCGAGATGCTGCCGAAGTAGGGGGCCTTGAAACAGATGGCGCGGGTGAACAGCCATGATCCGGCGGGCCAGCGGCGCATGCGTTCGTAGAGGGCGAGGGTCTTGTTGGCCATGATGCCGGTCTCCGGAAACAGGAACGGCGGGAAATCCCGCCGTTCGTGATATCGCATGTCGCGTGCGTGGCGGCGCCGATCAGGCCGCGGCGCGGCGCGCCTGGGCGTCGTCGACGTACCCCGCGGAGCGCAGTTCCCACGATTCGAAGTCGTCGACCATGATCGTGTCGAGCGTCATCTCGCGCAGTTCTTCCAGCTGCCTGCGCTCCTCGACGGTGATCCAGCCTTCGCGCATGCCCTCGTCGAGCTGCGCGTCGAAGTCCAGCGCTTCGATGTCGCTGTTCTTCAGCGCCTTGAGGAACTTGCGTTCGACCGGTTCGGCCAGCACGACCTTGGGCAGGTAGCTGTTCACGCGCGCCGCCGGGTGGTTGGCGCGGGGTTCCAGGAACAGATCGGCACCGAGGCGATCGCGGGCCTCGCAGGGCGTCATCAGCAGGCTGGCGGCGCGGTGGCCGAGACGATCGCTCGGCGCTTCGGCACGGCGGCCCCAGGGGAAGATCACCGCCCACAGCAGCCAGCCGACCGGACGGATCGGGAAGTTGCGCAGCGCGCCCGACAGCGCCAGTTCGATCTTGTGGATGGCATCGTGGAAGGCCCACGCCAGCAGCGGATGATCCGCCATCGGCCGGCCCTGGTCCTCGTAACGCTTGAGCATCGCACTGGCGATGTAGAGCTGGCTGAGCACGTCGCCGAGACGGCCGGACAAGGATTCCTTGAACTTGAGCTTGCCGCCGAGCAGCAGCATCGAGGTGTCGGCCATCACCGCCAGCGCCGCCGAGTAGCGGTTGAGCTTGCGGTAGCAGCGGCGCGTGTACTCGCCGCCCGGCGTCGTGCCGATGCGGGTGCCGGTGAAACCGAACCACCAGGCGCGGACCGCGTTCGAGATCGCGTAGCCGATGTGGCCGAACAGGGCGTGGTCGAACTGGTCGATGCGCTCCTTCGGATTCTCCAGCTGCGCCGACTTCATTTCCTTCATGACCCACGGATGGCACAGGATCGCGCCCTGACCGAAGATCATCAGGCTGCGGGTCATGATGTTGGCGCCTTCGACCGTGATCGCGATCGGCACCGACTGCCAGTTGCGGCCGGCGTAGTTGCGCGGGCCGAGGATGATGCCCTTGCCGCCGTGGATGTCCATCACGTCCTGGGCGACCTCGCGGCCCATCTCGGTGCAGTGGTATTTCGCGATCGTGGAGGGCACCGCCGGGTTTTCGCCGCGGGCGACCGCGGCCGCGGTGGCTTCGGACAGTGCGCTGCAGGCGTAGGCGCGGCCGCCGATGCGCGCCAGCGCTTCCTCGACGCCCTCGAAGCGACCGACCGACAGGCCGAACTGCTTGCGGATCCGCGCGTAGGCACCGGTGACCAGCGCGCCCATCTTGGCGCCGCCGCTGGCGGTGGAGGGCAGGGTGATCGAACGCCCGATCGACAGGCATTCCATCAGCATCCGCCAGCCCTGGCCGGCGTAGTCTTCGCCGCCGATCAGCTGGCTGAGCGGGACGAACACGTCCTTGCCGCGGATCGGGCCGTTCATGAACGGCGAGTTGAGCGGGAAGTGGCGACGGCCGATCTCCAGTCCCGGGGTTTCGCGCGGCACCAGCGCCAGCGAGATGCCGATGTCGCGCTTGTCGCCGAGCAGACCATCCGGGTCGTACATGCGGAAGGCGACGCCGATGAGCGAGGCGACCGGGGCGAGGGTGATGTAGCGCTTGTTGAGCGTCAGCCGGATGCCGACGACCTTCACCCCGTTCCACTCACCCTCGCAGACGATGCCGTAGTCGGGGATCGAGGTAGCATCGGAACCCGCGAACGGGCCGGTGAGCGCGAAACAGGGGATCTCGCGGCCGTCCGCGAGGCGCGGCAGGTAGTAACGCTTCTGTTCCTCGGTGCCGTAATGCATCAGCAGCTCGGCCGGGCCGAGCGAATTGGGCACGCCGACGGTGGAGCTGACCACGCTGGAGATCGGCGCGAGCTTCTGGATGACCTTGTGGTTCATCAGCGCCGAGAAACCCAGGCCGCCGTATTCCTTCGGGATGTTCAGGCCGAAGAACTTCTTCTGCTTGATGAACTCCCACAGCTCCGGCGGCAGATCGGCGCGGACGTGGGTGATGTCCCAGTCGTCGACGCGGCGGCAGAGCTCTTC
>JAYRTK010000284.1:0-4564 GCA_041919595.1 Lysobacteraceae bacterium | reverse complement strand
GACCACCACCGCGCCGCCGCACAGCAGCGCGAGGATCGGCAGCAGCGACAGACTGCGTGCGGTCATGGCGGGTCTCCCGTCGATGCGGCGCATCGCCGCATCCGGGGTCACGGCGGATCGCGGGCACGGCGGCCATCGTCGTCCGCGGACGGCCCGACGGCGCGGCGGATGGCCGGTCCACCCCGCGCGGGCCGTTCCAGCGCGTCCAGCGGCACGGCGCGGGCTTGGGTTGGCCGGGCGCCGGACTCATAATTGCCGGATGAACATCCACTCCGACAACCCCGATCACGGGTTCCAGTTTCCGGGCGTGTTCGAGATCACCGCCATGGGGCCGGCCGGCGCGGGGCTGGAAGAGCGCATTCCCGGGATCCTCGAAGGCATCGGCATCCTGGTCCTGCGCGAGACCGTGGCCACGCGCAATTCCTCCGGCGGCCGGTTCGTCTCGATCCGCTTGAGCTTCCACGCCGAGGACCGCGGTCGCTACGAGGCCGCGCATGCGGCCCTGCGCGCCGAACCGGACATCCGGTGGACGCTGTGACCGACGTATGCGCCGCGGACGATCGCCCGGCGCGCCCGCGCGACGCCTTCGTCCGCGACCTCGGCCGTTGCGCCTACCTTCCGGTCTGGCGGGCGATGCAGGGCTTCACCGATGCCCGCGATGCCGGGACGTCCGACGAGCTCTGGCTGGTCGAGCACGACCCGGTGTTCACGCTTGGGCAGGCTGGTAAACCCGAGCACGTGCTGATGCCGGGCGACATTCCGGTGCTGCAGGTCGACCGTGGCGGTCAGGTGACCTACCACGGCCCCGGCCAGATCGTCGTCTACCCGCTGCTGGACCTGAAGCGACTGAAGCTCGGCGTGCGCGATTACGTCTGCCGCATCGAGCAATCGATCATCGGCACGCTGGATCACTGGAACATCCACGCCGAGCGCCGCGACGGCGCCCCGGGCGTGTACGTGAACGGCGCCAAGGTCGCGGCCCTGGGCATCCGCGTGCGCCGCGGCTGCACCTTCCACGGCCTGGCATTCAACATCGCGATGGACCTCGAACCCTTCCACCGCATCAACCCCTGCGGCTACGCCGGGCTGCAGGTGACCTCGATGCTAGACTTGGGCGGTCCGTCCAGCCTCGACGCGGTGAAGCCGGTCCTGCTGCAGGCCCTCGCCGAGCAGTTCGGTCTGTCGCTGCAGACCGCCGCTCCGCCTGATCTGGCCGCACTGGCTGCGTCCACCGCCGCTTTCTCCCCATCCGCCGCGGATCCCGTCGCGGCCCAGGTCGCCTGAGATGTCCAGCCCCAGTCCCGCCGAGAAAACCATTCCGCTGACCGTGGTCGGCGATGCGCCGTCGTCGCTGACGCCCGGGGAGAAACAGCTGGCCGGGGACAAGATCGCACGTTCGCCGGTGCAGTTCGCCGAAGCCCCGGTGCTGCGCAAGCCATCGTGGATCCGGGTGCGCATCCCGTCCGGCAACGCCGTGCAGGCCCTCAAGGCCAAGTTGCGCGAGAACCGTCTGGTCACGGTCTGCGAGGAAGCCAGCTGCCCGAACATCCACGAATGCTTCGGCCACGGCACCGCGACCTTCATGATCCTCGGTGAGGTCTGCACCCGCCGCTGTTCGTTCTGCGACGTGGCCCACGGCCGGCCGAAGCCGCCCGATCCGGACGAGCCGCTGAATCTCGCCCGCACCATCGCCGACATGGGCCTGAAGTACGTGGTCGTGACCAGCGTCGATCGCGACGACCTCCGCGACGGCGGCGCGCGGCACTTCGTCGACTGCATCGCCGCGATCCGCGCGCACAGCCCCGGGACGAAGATCGAGATCCTCACCCCGGACTTCCGCGGCAAGGGCCGGATGGAACGGGCGCTGGAGATCCTGGCGGAAAACCCGCCGGACGTGTTCAACCACAACCTCGAAACCGTGCCGGATCTGTATCGCAACGTGCGGCCCGGCGCCGACTACCAGTGGTCGCTGACCCTGCTGCAGCGGTTCAAGGCGCAGCACCCGGACGTGGCGACCAAGAGCGGGATCATGCTCGGTCTGGGCGAGACGATGGAACAGGTCCGGGCCACGCTCCGCGACCTGCGTGCCCACGATGTCGACATGGTCACCATCGGCCAGTACCTGCAGCCCAGCGCCCATCATCATCCGGTGATGCGCTACTGGACGCCGGACGAGTTCAAGGCGCTGGAGGACGACGGCATGGCCCTGGGCTTCAGCCACGTCGCCTCCGGCCCGATGGTCCGCAGCTCCTATCACGCCGATCGCCAGGCCGCGGAGGCCGGCGCCGTCGCCTGAATCCGCAGTCCGATGTGCGACCGCTGGTCGGCGCGCGATTTGCCGGAGCGGCGGGACCAGCCCGTCGGTCTCAACGCCCGCTGAACACCATCGCCGTCGGAAGCGGCGCGCCGGCCCTGCGGTCGCAGGCCTGCGACGAACGGCGCGAAACGAAACTTTCGACACTTTGCATCGGTCCGAACCGGGGTGCATGCTAGGCCACGTCCCCGCGCTGCGCGTTGCGACGGACACCCCCGCACGTGTCGCCCGAATCCAATCGAGATGCCGATGAAAGTCGCCAAGGTCCTTCCCGCCTCCCTGCTCGCCCTCGCACTGACCGCGCCCGTCGCCTGGCTCAGCGCGCAGGCCGACACCGGCAATCCCACCGTCGAGCAGGCGACCGCCGCGAAACTGGTCTACGGCGTGCTGTCCGACAGCCGCTATGCCTACCGTCCGCGTGCGCTGGACGACACGCTGTCGGCGGAAGTGTTCAAGCGCTACCTCGAAAGTCTCGACCCCGGCAAGCTGTTCTTCACCGCCGCCGACATCGCGAAGCTCGAGACCTACCGCAGCCGGCTCGACGATGCGATCAAGACCGGCGAAGTGGCGCCGGCGTTCGAGATCTTCACGCTCTACCAGACCCGCGTGAACGAGCGCGTCGCGCATGCCCGCGGCCTGCTCGCCCAGGACATCTTCGACTTTGGCGGCAACGACCGCTGGGACTATGACCGCGAAGACGCGCCGTGGGCCACCGACGCCACCGCGCTCGATCAGCTGTGGCGGCAGTCGGTGCGCAACGACTGGCTGCGCCTGAAGCTCGCCGGCAAGGCCCCGGAGGAGATCCGCAAGACCCTCGACAAGCGTTACGCCAACATGGCGAAGGGCGTGGCCGAGCTCAACGGCGTCGACGCCTTCCAGACCTTCCTCAACGCCTACGCGACCTCGATCGATCCCCACACCGATTATTTCGATCCGCGCGCCGCCGATCGCTTCGAGCAGAGCATGAGTCTCTCGCTGGAAGGCATCGGCGCGCAGTTGCAGAAGCAGGACGACGTGGTGGTGATCCGCGAGCTGATCCCCGGCGGCCCGGCCATCCTCAGCGGCAAGCTCAAGGCCGGCGATCGCATCGTCGGTGTCGGCCAGGGACCGTCCGGTCCGATGGAGGACGTGATCGGTTGGCGCATCGACGACGTGGTCGACAAGATCAAGGGGCCGAAGGGGACCCAGGTGCGGCTGGACATCGTCCCGGCCGAAGCGGTGCTCGACAGCAAACCCAACCGGATCGTGCTCAACCGCGCCAAGATCCGCCTGGAAGAGCAGGCCGCCAAGGGTGAAGTGCTGACGATCCCGGGCCCCGAAGGTCAGCCCGCGCGCCGGATCGGCGTGGTCAAGCTGCCGGCGTTCTACCAGGACTGGGAAGGCCGTCGTCGCAACAGCAACGATTACACCTCGGCCACCCGCGACGTCGAACGTCTGCTGCAGGGCTTCCGCCAGCAGCAGGTCGACGGCGTGGTGATGGACCTGCGCAACAACGGCGGCGGCTCGCTGACCGAAGCGGTGGAACTGACCGGCCTGTTCATCGACAAGGGCCCGGTGGTGCAGGTGCGCGAATCCGGCGGCCGCGTCCAGGTCGACAGCGATACCGCTTCCGGCGTGGTCTGGGACGGTCCGCTGGCGGTGCTGATCAACCGCGGTTCGGCCTCGGCCTCGGAGATCTTCGCCGGCGCGATCCAGGACTACGGTCGCGGCCTGATCATCGGCGAAACCAGCTTCGGCAAGGGCACCGTGCAGAATCTCGTCGACCTCGACCGCTGGCCGATGGCCGACGGCAAGCGCTTCGGCCAGGTGAAGCTGACCATCGCCCAGTTCTTCCTGCCGGGCGGCAGCAGCACCCAGAACCGCGGCGTGGTGCCGGACATCAAGTTCCCGGTCACCGTCGACGCCAGCGAATTCGGCGAAAGCACCTACGACAACGCGCTGCCGTGGACCCGGATCGCGGCCGTGCCCTACCAGCGCTATGGCGACTTCCGCGCCCTCGTGCCGCGCCTGGAAACCCTGCATCGCGATCGCATCGCCGCCGACCGGGAATTCCAGTGGTGGAGCGAGGACATCGCCCGGTTCCGCGAGGAAACCGCCAAGAAGTGGGTCTCGCTCAACGAGGCCGAGCGCCGCGCCGAGCGCGACACCGACGCCGCGAAGCGCAAGCAGCGCCAGGAACAGCGCAAGGCGATGGGCCTGGATCTCGATCCGCTGGCCGAAGACACCGACGACGGTCTGACCTCGAGCGAG
>JAYRTK010000283.1:0-4577 GCA_041919595.1 Lysobacteraceae bacterium | reverse complement strand
ACCCCGACGAAAGGCCGATTTCCGAAGCAAAGGGCGCGATTTCGCCACTCCCCCGAAACGCCGCCGGGGCCGGATCGCCCGGCCCCGGCGGCGAAAGCCCGGCAACACCGGCCGGAAGGCGATGCGTGCCCGCGGGCGGGCAGCACCCGGGTCATCCGCGAGGAGTGTCCCCGGCCGCGCCTCCGGCCATGACCTGACCGTCGATCACCGGCAGGCGATCCCCCGGCGGCGTGTCCATCCGCAGCCGATGGACCTCGCCCCGGTAGCGGTAGGTCACGTCGTAGCCCCGGACCGCTTCTTCGCTGCCCAGGCGGATGCGCTCCCCGGGCCTGCGGTCGGTGCGCATCGTCGCAGTGCTGCCGTCCGGAGTGCGATAGGTCACGTTCCAGGCCACGGTGCGCTGGGAGGTGGTGGTCTCGGAGACGGTCCGGCATTGGCGTTCGGTCCGGGTGACCACCTGGCCGCCCTCGTGACGGCGGTCGATGCGGTTGCCGATGTAGCCGCCTGCGGCCGCACCGGCCACGGTCGCGGCCTTGCGGCCATTGCCGTCGCCGACCTGATTGCCGACCAGACCGCCGATCAGCGCACCGGCGACCGTCCCGCCGACGTTGCCGTCGCGCTCGGGCATGCGTTCCTCCACCGCCACATCCTCGCAGACCTCGCGCGGGGTCGAGGCGGTGACGCTCTCGCGCACCGGCTCGGTACCGATGACGGTGGCATAGCGCGGTGTGCGTTCGGTGACCGGGCGGGACGAGATCACCTGGGCGAATTCGAGGCGGGGCCCGGCCGGAATGGCCGCTTCGTCGAGCGGACGGTCCTCGTCCGCAAGAGTGGAGGGGCGGGCGAGATCGGCCTGCACCCGTGCCTGGGACGCCGCCGGCGTGCGATTGCCGAGATAGGCCGCGGTGGCGACGCCACCGGCGAGCACCGATGCGAGCGCGATGGCCAGCGTGTTCTTGTTCATGCGTACCTCCGGGAACATGCGATGGAATCCCCCGCTGTCGAGGCTGATTGCAGCACCGCGTGGCTGAACCTCTCCCGGCCCCGACCGCCGTTGCATGACGAAAACCTGAACCGCGGCCCGCGAATCGACGCATGCGTGCTAGCGTTCGCACATTCGTCACCGTCGGAGCCGCCGCCATGGCCAACCCCCTCGTCGCCCCGATTCTCGGCTTCCTCGGCCGATTGAGTTTTCCGCGTCTGTTCCTGCTCACGGCAGCCCTGTTCCTGCTGGATTTCGTGATCCCGGATTTCATTCCGTTCTTCGACGAATTGATCCTCGGTCTGGGCACCCTGCTGTTGGCGAGCTTCCGCAAACGCAAGGACACGCCGGCACCGCCGAAGCCGCCGATCGAGGGCGAACGCATCGGCTGACGCGCCGCATGCGGATCGATCACATCCTGGTCGACTGCATGCCGATCGAGCACATGCGGATCAACCTCATGTTGATCGACAGCCACTCGCATCTCGACGCTCCCGAATTCGACGCCGATCGCGAGGCGGTGCACGCCCGTGCGCGTGCCGCGGGCGTGCGTCGCCAGATCGTGCCCGCGGTGAGCGCGACGGGCTGGGGGGCGCTTCGCGCGCTCTGCGCGCGCGAACCCGGGCTGTATCCGGCCTATGGCCTGCACCCGATGTATCTCGACGAGCACCGGGACACCGATCTGAAGACGCTGCACGAATGGATCGCGCGCGAGCAGCCGGTGGCGGTGGGCGAATGCGGGCTGGATTTCTTCGTCGAAGGTCTCGATCCGCAGCGGCAACAGGCGTTCTTCGAAGGCCAGTTGCGGTTGGCCCGCGACTTCGGACTGCCGGTGGTGGTCCACGCACGCCGCGCGGTCGATCCGGTGATCGCGACGATCCGCCGCTTCGCTCCGCTGCGCGGCGTGATCCACAGCTATCCGGGCAGCGCCGATCAGGCCAAACGGCTGTACGATCTGGGGTTTCTCGTCGGGATCGGCGGCCCGGTCACGTACGAACGCGCCAACCGGCTTCGCACCCTGGCGGCGACGCTGCCGATCGAATGCCTGCTGCTGGAGACCGACGCCCCGGACCAGCCCGACAGCGCGCATCGCGGCGAACGCAACGAACCGGCGCGGCTGACGATCGTCCGCGACACCATCGCCGCATTGCGCGGCATCACGCCGGAGGCGCTTGCACGGGCGACGACGACGAATGCCGAGCGTTTGTTCGGATTGACGCACCGGCCCGGATAGCGCCTGGCTTTGCAGAAGCTCGGCCGTTGCAGAAGCGCGACTGTCGCGGGAACAGAAACGCGGACCGAAGCCCGCGCTAGCGTTTCAGCAGCATCTCCAGCGCCTTGCCCGCCGCGGCGAAGGCGAAGGTGCCGGTGATATGGGTCGCCGCACCGAGACCGGCACCGCAATCGAGTTTCAGCGCAGCGTCGGCACCGACTTTCGGGCGCAGCCCGCAGACCGTGCCGTCGGCCTGCGGATAGCGCACGTTCTCCAGCGAATAGATCGCGGGGACGCCGAAGTAGCGCTGCGGGTTCTTCGGGAAATTGAATTCGCCGCGGAGTTTCTTGCGGATGAGCGCGAGCATCGCGTCGTGCTCGGTGCGCGAGAGATCGCGGACGCGCACGAGCGTGGGATCGAGGCGCCCGCCGGCGGCGCCGACCGTGATCATCGGAAGCTTGCGACGGCGGCACCAGGCGATGGCCTCGACCTTGGTTCGGAAGCTGTCGCAGGCGTCGATCACCAGATCGTAACCGCGGCCGAGCAGTGCATCGAGGTTCGATGGCGTCAGGAAACTCGGTACCGGATCGACCGCGATCACCGGATTGATCGCGCGGCAGCGCTCGGCCATGGCCTCGACCTTGCTGCGTCCGTACTGCCCGGCCAGGGCCGGCAGTTGGCGGTTGGTGTTGGAGACGCAGAGATCATCGGCGTCGATCAGGGTCAGGCGGCCGACGCCGCTGCGCGCCAGCGCCTCGACCGTCCAGGAGCCGACGCCGCCGAGGCCGACCACGGCGACATGGCTGCGCGCGAAGCGATCCAGCGCGCCGACGCCGTAGAGCCGGTCGATGCCGCCGAAACGTTCGATCCAGGTCTCGTCGGTCGTGGCTGCGTCGGTCGCGGTCGCGTCGGTGATGGTCTCGTCCATCGCGACATTCTAGCGAAGGGGCGGACCGGGCCGGCGGAGCGTCGTGGTATGGTGCGCTCCAGCCGCAGCCCCATGGAGCCCAACGATGTCCGCCAGCCCCGATCCGGCCCGCCCGAAATCCTCGGCGTTCGGCCGCTATTTCTTCGTCTTCCTGCTCGGCCTGGCGCTGGGCGGCGTCGCCACGGTGATGTTGATCAACGCCTGGAACGAACGTCAGGATCATTTCGACGACGGCGTGATGCACGTGCAGGCCTGGCATTTCCAGCAACTGGGCGGCAAGGTCCAGGAAAACCGCTGCGCGGCCACCGACATCATTCCGCATCTGAAGGCGCTGCGCACGATGGCGGACGATCTGGAACCGGCCTTCCCCGGCCTCCGGGACGACGAGCGCTTCATCAAGCAGGCCAGCGCCATGCGCGCCACGCTCGACGCCGCGCTGTCGTCGCCGCCGATCAACTGCGAGGGCGTGCGTGCGGTCGCCGGGAAGATCGATGAAAGCTGCAAGGGCTGCCATCAGGATTTCCACTGAGCGGGTCCGCCCGAACGCGATGACGATGGCGATCGCCGTCGTCGCCGCGACCTCCCGAGACGGCCCCGTTCGCGGGGCCGTCCGCGTTTCCATCGCCCGCTGCTGCTGCGCAGCGTGCATCCGCCCTTGTCCGCCGCTTATGATCGGGCCGCCCGCATCCGCGGGCTTTCTCATGACTCCGGGGGCAACGGAATGAAATTCAATGTGATCGGAACCATCGGCGCGGCCACAGTGCTCGCCGCCACCATCGCCAGCGTACTCGGCTCGGCAGAGGCGGCACCGATGCTGCGCACGCAATCCTCGAACCCGCTGCGCGTCAGCATGCTGTCGCACGGCAACGGCATCATCGACATCGAAGTGACCAACGCGAGCAGCAAGACTGCGCGCATTCCGCGTTGGGAACTGCCGTCGTCGGTCGCCGAATCCAATCTCTTCTCGATCAGCCGCGACGGCCAGATCCTCCGCTACGAAGGCCGCATGATCAAGCGCGGTCTGCCGTCCGCGGCGGATTTCGCGATCCTGCGTCCGGGCCAGACCCACAAGGTCACGGTCGATCTGAGCGAGGCGTACGACCTCTCCCAGGCGGGCGACTACACCATCACCTTCGCCTCGCAGTTGCAGCACGCCTCGCTGTCCGGCGGCGCCATGCTCAAGCAGTCCAACGGTCAGCCGCTGGTCGCGCAGAGCGCACCGATGCGGGTCTGGGTCGAAGGCGGCGCGCCGTCGCCGACCGAGCGTCTCGCCGCGCTGGCGCCGCGCGCTTCGATCACGAAGGCGGTGGTCAACGGCGTGAACTACGTCGGCTGCACCAGTTCCCGCACCACCTCGGCCGGCAATGCCGTGACCGCGGCCCGCACCTATTCCGAGAACGCCAAGGGCTATCTCAATGCGGGCAAGACCGGTTCGCGCTACACGACCTGGTTCG
>JAYRTK010000282.1:0-4582 GCA_041919595.1 Lysobacteraceae bacterium | reverse complement strand
GCCTGATCGAGGCGGTTGTAGATGAAAAGCACCAGCACCAGGGCGAGCAGCCCGTACATGCTGGCCCTGAGAATGTTGAGCAGGTCCGGGACGCTGGCGAAACGCCAGACGCCGCGGTAGAGGCCGACCTGCCAGAAGACCAGCCCCTGTGAAACCAGCACCAGCAGGGACTCGGTGGTCCACAGCGGCGGACGTGCGATGGAATCGATCATCGCGTAGCGGAACTGCACCAGTCCGGTCCAGCACAGCCAGACCATGCACAGGTCGTGCAGCACGATGGTGGCCCGGGGCCACGCGCCGGCGAGTCGGTCGGTGAATGTGCTCATGCGCCCGTCTCCCCGTTCGAGGTGCGTGCCGGCCGGCGACGCAGCCAGCTCCACGATACGCTCCCCAGCGTCAACCACAGTGCCACCGTCATCGCGTTTCCTTTGTCCGTCGCCCCCCCGAGCCATCCCATGATTGCGCATGCCGCCGCTGTCCACGCCGTGTAGCCCACGGTGACCGGCAGATGACTGCCGGCGCGGCGCGCCCAACGCTGGTAGGCATGCTCGACGTGCGGCATCCACCAGCGCTCGCCGCGCAGCATGCGCGACAACAGGGTGAAACCGGCGTCGGTCAGAAAGGCCCCCAGCGGCAACAGCGCCAGCGGCCATGCCGCGACCGGCATGGCGTCCAGCGCCAGACCGGCCATCAGCGCCAATCCGAACCCCAGCGCCCCGCTGCCCACATCTCCCAGGAAAATCCTCGCCCTGGGAAAGTTGAACGGCAGGAAACCCAAGAGTGACCCGATGAACGCCAACCCGAGATGAATCGCGAAGGCACCGCCGGCCAGCCACGCGAACGCCGCCGCGACCAGCGCCGCCTGACTCGCCGCCAGGCCATCGATCCCGTCCATGAAGTTCCAGACGTTGATCAGGACCAGCGACAGCACGAACACCGAGATCGCGACCCACGGGCCGGCCCCGGACAGATAGAAGCCGGCCATCAACCAGCCCGACGCGACCGCATGCACCAGCAGCCGCGACCACGGCGACAACGGCCGGTGATCGTCGATCCAGCCGATGCCCGCCACCAGCAGCAGCCCGAATCCGGCGCACACGAGCAGCACGATCTCGCGCGGCGCGCGCAGGATCAGCACGCCCATCGCCACCAGCAGCGCCAGCACGATCGCGATGCCGCCGCCGCGCGGGGTCGCCACCGCATGACTGCGGCGTTCACCGGGTTCGTCGAACAGCCGACGCCGGATCGCGTACGCGCGCGCGCCCCAGGTACCGATGGCCGCGATCGCCGCGAACAGCGCGCACCACAGCAGCGTTCCGGCGGAAAAGCCCATCAAACGACGGCGTAGTTGAGCAACGGCTTCACCGCGCCCCACTCCTTGCAGCTCGGACATTGCCAGTGATGGCTGCGCGCACCGAAACCGCAGCGGTTGCAGCGGTAGCTGGGATTGCGCACCAGCAATTGCTCGGTGACATGCTTGAGATCGTGCAGCGTCGCGGTGGGATCGGTGCGATCGGCCAGACTCAGATCGATCAGCGCCGCCTCGCCGCGTACCGAGGGACGTTCCTTGAGCTGCCGCGCCAGGAAATCGCGCGCGGCATGCACGCCCTCGCCCGCCTCGACCAGCCGGGTCAGCGCGAGCACCGGCGAAATGCCGCGGTAGTGCTCGCACATCTCGGTCAGGAAGGCGCGCGCACCGCTGGGGTCGCCGACGTGTTCGTAGCAGACCAGCAGATTGGGCAGGATTTCGGGCAGATAGTCCGGATCATGGCGCGCGGCGCGTTCGTAGGCACGGATCGCCGCGGCATGACGGCCATCGTCGAACTCGATCCGCCCCTCCAGCATGCCCGCGCGGACCGCGGTCGAATCGGCGGCATAGGCGCGTGCGATCGCCTCGCGAGCCTGGACGGTATCGCCCCCGGCGCGGTAGCGATCGGCCAGTTCGCATTCGAACTGGCCGATGAGCTTGCCCATCGGCTCACCGGTGACCGTTTCATATCGCGATGCCTTCTCGATCGCCTTCGGCCAGTCGCGTTCGGCCTGATAGATGCCGATCAGGTGGCGCAGCGCCTGCGGCGCGCGGTCGTCGAGTTTCGCAAGATCGGTGAAGACGGTCTCGGCGCGATCGAGCAGACCGGAACGCATGTAGTCCTCGCCCAGCGCCAGCAGCGCCTGCACCCGCTGCTGATCGCTCAGATCGGAGCGCTGGACCAGCCCCTGATGCAGGCGGATCGCACGATCGACCTCGCCGCGACGACGGAACAGATGACCCAGCGCGACCTGGGTCTCGAAGGTGTCCTTGTCCAGTTCGGCCACATGCAGGAACAGTTCGATCGCCTTGTCCGGCTGCTCGTTGAGCAGGTAGTTCAGGCCACGGAAATAGGTGGTGGACAGCCGGCTGACCTGATGGTCGCTGTGGCGCTCGCCGCCGCGACGACCGACGACCCAGCCGATGACGGCGGCCAGCGGTATCAGCAGGAAATACCAGAACCACTCGGAGACGAAGGCCATCTCAGGACTCCGACAGGATGGAAACGGGAACCTCGACATCATCCGCCGCAGCGGGCGGGACGGAGGATGGGGCGTCGGGTGCCGGACTTCCGGCCCGGCGCAGCGCGCGGCGCAGCGGCAGCACCACCGACACCACGATCGCCAGCCCCCCCGCCAGAACACCGACCAGCAGCGTGCACAACAGGATCACGCCCAGGCCGGCCCGGACCTCGAACGCACCGAGATCGACCGTCGCGGGGTCGGCATTCAGCGCGCCGAGCACCAGCCCGGCGACGAGAAACACGATGGCGAGGAACGCGCGCAGTGGACGCATGGATCGGTCGCGGGTCGGAAGGGGCGTCGCGGCGAGGCCGCGGCGACGGGTCGGCCGTCAGTGTAAGCCGTGGGCCGATCGATGACGATGCCGGAGCCGGCATTGCGCAGGCCGAGAGGCATTCGGGAGGAAAAGCCGTCGCGTCGTGCGCCCGGCGCGGGCACCGCGCGGGCGACGACCGTCGGGAGCGTCGGATCAATCTTCCGGCGGGAGCGGCACCACGTCGCTGACGCGGTCGCGCAGTTCCTTGCCGGGCTTGAAATGCGGCACGTGCTTGCCGGGAAGCGCCACGGCGTCACCGGTCTTCGGGTTGCGACCGGTACGCGGCGGGCGGTAATGCAGGGAAAAGCTGCCGAATCCACGGATCTCGATGCGTTCGCCCTGGGACAGCGAGCCGCCCATCATCTCCAGCAGCGACTTGACCGCCAGATCGACGTCGTCGGCCTTCAGATGACTCTGACGCTGGGACAGGATCTCGATCAGTTCGGATTTGGTCATGGGCGTTCGCAATCCTTCAGGCGGGCCGCGCCGACCGGCATCGCGGCGGCCCGGTTTCCCGGACCGCCGCAGCCGTGGCGCGGATTACACGGAAGCCATTACTCGGAGCGGTTTTCCAGCTGTTCGCGCAGCAGCGCGCCGAGCTTGGTGGTGCCGCTGGCAGCGTCGGCGGAGGCCTTGTTGTACTCGGCCAGCGCTTCCTGGGTCTCGGCTTCGTCCTTCGCCTTGATCGACAGCTGCAGGGTACGGCCCTTGCGGTCCATGCCGATCAGCTTGGCTTCGATCTTGTCGCCGACCTTCAGATGCTGGCTGGCGTCGTCGACGCGGTCGTAGCTGATGTCGCGGGCCGAAACATAACCCTCGATACCGTCGCCCAGGTCGATGGCCGCACCCTTGGCGTCCACTTCCTTGACGGTGCCGGAGACCTTCGAGCCCTTCGGGAACGACGCCATGAACTGGCCGAACGGATCCTGCTCCAGTTGCTTCACGCCGAGGCTGATGCGCTCGCGCTCCGGATCGACGGCGAGCACGACGGCTTCCAGGGTGTCGCCCTTCTTGAAGTTGCGGACGACGTCCTCGCCGGTGGTGTTCCAGCTCAGATCCGACAGATGGATCAGGCCGTCGATGCCGCCGTCCAGACCGATGAAGATGCCGAAATCGGTGATCGACTTGATCTGGCCCGACACCTTGTCGTTCTTCTTGTGGGTGGCGGCGAACACTTCCCACGGGTTCTGGGTGCACTGCTTCATGCCCAGCGAGATGCGGCGACGCTCTTCATCGACGTCGAGGATCATGACTTCGACTTCATCGCCGACCTGCACGACCTTAGACGGATTGACGTTCTTGTTGGTCCAGTCCATCTCGGACACGTGGACCAGGCCTTCGACGCCCGGCTCGATTTCGACGAACGCGCCGTAATCGGTGACGTTGGAGACCTTGCCGAACATGCGCATGTTCGACGGATAGCGGCGGGCGATGTTGTCCCACGGATCCTCGCCCAGCTGCTTGAGGCCGAGGCTGACGCGGTTGCGCTCGCGATCGTACTTGAGCACGCGGACTTCGAGTTCCTGACCGACTTCGACCACTTCGGACGGATGACGGACGCGCTTCCACGCCATGTCGGTGATGTGCAGCAGGCCATCGATGCCGCCGAGATCGACGAACGCGCCGTAATCGGTGAGGTTCTTGACCACACCCTTGAGCTTGGCGCCCTCGACCAGCTTCTCGAGCAGCTGCTCGCGCTCTTCCGAGTGCTCGCTC
>JAYRTK010000281.1:0-4586 GCA_041919595.1 Lysobacteraceae bacterium | reverse complement strand
CGCCTACGTCATGTACACCTCCGGTTCGACCGGAAAGCCGAAGGGCGTCTGCGTCGGCCATCGCTCGGTCGCGAATTTCCTCGAATCGATGCGCGAACTGCTCGGCGTCGATGCCGACATGCGGTTGCTGGCGGTGACCACGCCCGCGTTCGACATCTCGGTGCTCGAGCTGCTGTTGCCGTTGACCGTCGGCGCCCGCGTCTGCATCGCCGACAGCGCGGATATCCGCGACGGACAGCGGCTGATGCAGCGGATCGGAGACTGGAACATCGATCTGATGCAGGCCACGCCGGCGACCTGGAAGATGCTGGTCGACGCCGGTTGGCAGGGCGCGCCGCGCCTGCGCGCGCTGTGCGGTGGCGACGCCCTGTCCGCGCAGCTCGCGGCCGCGCTGCTCGAACGCACCACGGCGCTGTGGAACGTCTATGGCCCCACCGAAACCACGGTGTGGTCGACCGCGGCGCGGATCGTCGACGCCGCGCGGATCCCGATCGGCACCTGCCTGCACAACACCCAGGCCTACGTGCTCGACGAACATTTCCGTCCGGTGCCGCCGGGCACGCCGGGCGAGCTGTGGCTGGGCGGCGACGGGCTGGCGATCGGATACTGGAATCGCCCGGATCTCACCGAAGATCGTTTCCGCACGCTCGACACGTTGCCCGCGGCCGGCCGTCTCTATCGCACCGGCGATCTCGTGCGCTGGCATGAGGGCCGCTTCGAACATCATGGACGCCTCGACTTCCAGGTGAAGCTGCGCGGTTACCGCATCGAACTGGGCGAGATCGAGAACGCATTGCGCGCGCTGCCGGGCGTGAGCGACGCGGTGGTCAGCCTGCGCGAGGACCGGCCGGGCGACAAGCGTCTGGTGGCGTACGTGATTCCGGCGGACACCTCCGACGCGACCGAGGCATCGCAGACCGCGGTGTCGGGCGCCGAACTGCGTGCCGGACTGCGCCGGTCGCTGCCCGACTACATGGTGCCTTCGGCGTTCGTGACCCTGGATGCATTTCCGCAGACGGCCAATCGCAAGATCGACCGCAAGGCGCTGCCGAAACCGGAGGAAGGCGCCACCGAAACGGATTACGTCGCGCCGCGCGACGCGCTCGAGATCGGCATCGCCGGACAGTTCGGCGGCCTGCTCGGCATCGAACGGGTCGGTCTGCACGACAGCTTCTTCGATCTTGGCGGGCATTCGCTGCTCGCGGTCCAGCTGGTCGCCGCGCTCAAGCGCGAATACGGCGTGGAACTGGCGGTGTCGGAACTGGTGCAGGCACCGACGGTCGCCGAGCTGGCCTGTCGCGTGCGCGGCAATGCGGATGGCGTGCAGACCGGACTGGTGGTGGCGCTGAAGAAGGCCACCGACACCCGTCCGCTGTGGTTGTTCCATCCGATCGGCGGCAACATCTTCTGCTATCTCGAACTCGCGCGTTCGCTCGCGCCCGGACGCCCGGTGCTGGCGATCCAGTCGCCCGCGATGGAAGCGGACGGCGAGGCCGAAGTCACGGTCGAGGGCATGGCCGCGCGCTATCTGGCGCATCTGCGCGAGCGGCAACCGCACGGTCCGTATCTGCTCGGCGGCTGGTGCTTCGGTGGCGTGATCGCCTTCGAGATGGCGCGCCAGCTGCGTGCGGAGGGCGAGGAAGTCGAGCGCATTCTGCTCATCGACACCCGCGCGCCGATCGAAGCCAATGTGCCCGACGACGCCGACGACGCGACCCTGCTGTCGTGGTTCGCCCGCGATCTGGCCACGCCGTACGGCAAGACCCTGACGGTTCCGCCGGAGACGCTGCGCGCGCTGCCGAACGACGCGATGTTCGCGCACGTGCTCGACGCCGCCAAGGCGATCGGCGTGTTGCCGCAGGATGCCGACGACCGCCAGATCGCGCGCTATTTCGAGGCCTACATGGCCAACGGCATGGCGCTGCGCATGTATTTCCCCGAGCCGGAGGCGTTGCCGGTGCTGCTGTTCGTCGCCCGCGACGAGCTCGAGGACTTCGGGCCGAGACTCGGCTGGGAAACGCTGGTCGGCGACGCGCTGGAGGCGGTCGATGTGGCCGGCGATCACAACTCGGTGATGTACGCGCCGCAGATCGCCGAAGTCGCCGCGCGCATCGACCGCACCCACCCCCCGCAACCCATGGAAGGATTCGCATCGTGATCAACGCGGAATACACGTTCACGCTTCCGGTGACGCCGGACGCGGCGTTCGCCTATCTCGGAAATCCGGCCAACGACGCCGAGTGGCAAAGCTCCTGCCTTGAATGTCGCCTGCTCGACGGGCCGCCGCAGGTCGGTGCCCGCTACGCCATCGTGTTCAGTTTCCTGGGGCGCAGGATGCAGTTCCAGGCGGTGATCGCGGAGAGCGATCCGGTCGCCGGCGTCTACGGGTTCCGGGTCGTCGAAGGCCCGTTCCTCTACGAAGGACGCTACACCTTCCGTCCGCATCCGGAAGGCACCGAAGTGCACTGGCGCTTCGATGCGGAACCGGGCGGCTTCTTCGGCATCCTGCCGGTGGCCCTGATCAGGAAGGTGCTGATCAGCCAGGTCGAGAAGGATTCCGGCACTTTGCGCAAACGTTTTCTGGCGGCCCAGGCGCAGGCGGCTACGGCGTGACCCGTCGCGCGGATATTCGATTCCACAGGAGATTTTCATGAACGCTTACGCCAATTGGCTATTGAGGAACCGCTGGCCGGTCATCGTGATGACATTGCTCATCACCGCGCTGCTCGGCTATTTCGGATCGGGCCTCAAGGTCGTCATCGATCCCGCCGCGCTTGCGCCGCAGGGGCATCCGTACATCAAGGCGACGAACCGCATCGACGAGGTCTTCGGTTCGAAGTACATGATGGTGGTCGGCATCACGCCGAAGCAGGGCGACGTGTTCCAGCCGGCGGTCACCGACCGCGTGCTGCGCATCACCCGCGCGCTGGAGAACACGCCCGGCGTGGTCAAGTCCACGCTCATCAGCCTGGGCGCGCGCCAGGCCAAGTCGATCGAAGGCAACGCCGACGGCTTCGAGGTCCGGCCGCTGCTGGAGGAAGGCAAGCTCGCGCCCGCGGACTACGCCGCGCTCAAGCGCGTCCTGCAGGACAACCCGGTCTACCAGAGCGCCGTGGTCTCGGGCGATCTGCGCACGGCCGCGATCCTGGTCGAACTGAAGGAACGTCCCGACGGTTTCCGCAAGATGGTCGAGCCGGTCCGGGCGATCGTCGACAAGGAGCGCGGCGATGACGTTGCCATCACGCTCGGCGGCAATCCGGTGTATCTCGACAAGACCGAAAGCTTCGCCGAACGGATCAATCTGTTGTTCCCGATCGCGATCCTGATCATCGGCCTGCTGCATTACGAAGCGTTCCGGACCAAGCAGGGTCTGATCCTGCCGTTGGTGACCGCGCTGATGGCGGTGGCTTGGGGCATGGGCTTCATGGGCCTGTTCCGCCAGCCGCTGGACATCTTCAATTCGCCCACGCCGATCCTGATCCTGGCGATCGCCGCCGGCCATGCGGTGCAGTTGCTCAAGCGTTACTACGAGGAATACGCCGCGTTGATCGACGGCGGTCGTCTGTCGCCGAAGGACGCAAATCGCGAAGCGGTGATCCGTTCGCTGGTCGGCGTCGGCCCGGTGATGCTGATCGCCGGCGGCGTCGCCGCGCTGGGCTTCTTTTCGCTGCTGGTGTTCGACATCGCCACCATTCGCGCCTTCGGCGTGTTCACCGGCATGGGCATCCTCAGCGCCGTGGTCCTGGAAATGACCTTCATCCCGGCGATCCGCTCCCTGCTGCCGCCGCCCAAGGCGACCGAACTGCTGCGCGAGCGCAAGAACCGGATCTGGGACCGCATCCCGGCCTGGATCGCATCGCAACTGCTCGTCGCCGGCTCCCGTCGTCGCCTGTATGCGGCGGTGGCGGTGCTGGCCGTCGTCAGCGCGATCGGCATGCGCATGGTGGTGGTGGACAACGCCAGCAAGAACTTCTTCTCGTCCGGGCTGGATATCCAGAAGGACGACGAGTTCCTCAACACCCATCTCGGCGGCACCAACAGCCTCTACATCATGGTCGAGGGCAAATCCGCCGATGCGATCAAGTCGCCGGCGGTGCTGCGCGCGATGGAGCAGATGCAGCGTTTCGCCGAAAAGGACCCGTACGTCGGCAAGACCATCTCGATCGTCGACTACATCCAGCAGATGAACCGCGCGATGAAGGGCAACGATCCGGCCCAGCGCGTGCTTCCCGACAATGCCGATCTGGTCGCGCAGTACCTGCTGCTGTATTCGATGTCCGGCGAGCCCGGCGATTTCGATTCCTACGTCGATTACGACTATCAGCGCGCCAAGATCACCATTCTGCTGCGCACCGGCAGCAACGCCCACATCAAGCAGCTCGTGTCGGACCTGGAAGACAAGGCGAAGCAGGTCTTCGGCCCCGAGGTCGGCATCACCTTCGGCGGTGACGTCGCCCAGACGATCGGCCTGACCGAGACCATGGTCGAAGGCAAGCTGCGCAACATCGTGCAGATCGCGCTCGCGATCTTCGTGGTCTCGGCGCTGGCGTTCCGTTCGGTGATCGCCGGCGGCATCGTGCTGACGC
>JAYRTK010000280.1:0-4588 GCA_041919595.1 Lysobacteraceae bacterium | reverse complement strand
GCCCGTTGCGGTTGGGCGTCGATCTGGGCACCGCCTTCACCGATGTCGTGCTCCGTCGGGATGCGACCCGGCTGGAAGTGCATCGCAACGCTGCGACTCCGGACGAGACCCGGATCGATCTGGTGAAGGTGCCGCTGGCCTGGACGCAGGCGATGCTCGCCCGTGCCTGGTCCGACGGCCGATGGACGCGCGGTACGCTCGATGGCCGTCTCGTGGTCGCCGCGCCGGCGAATCGTCCGTTGCGCGTGAGCGGTCCGCTCACCCTCGCCGGCGCCGCGCTGGAAACACCGGATGCGACCATCGCCGCCGAAGGTCTGGGCGGACGGATCGACCTCGACGCGCGATTCGCCGGTGCGGAACGCCGGATCGGCCTCGATGGCGAACTGCGCGGCGGCGAATTCCTGTTCGGCAGCGCCTACGTCGCACTGCCGCCGACCCCGGTCGGGCTGCGCGTCGACGCGATCGGCGATGCCGCGGGCTGGCGTCTGCCCGTGATCGAATGGCGCGACGGCGCCACGCTCCTGTCGCGCGGCGACGCCGCCTTCACCCCCGATGGCGCGCTGCGCAGGCTCGATCTCGCGATCGACAGCGATGATCTTGCGCCGGTGACCGAGCGCTATCTTTCCGGTTGGCTCGGCACGTTCGGCCTGAGCACCCTGCGTCTGCAGGGCGGATTGCGCAGTCGGCTGCATCTGGCGCAGGACGGGTTGCGCGGCTTCGAGGCACGCTTCGCCGATGTGTCGGTGCGGGAAGGCAGCGGCAGATTCCGTTTCGACGGCCTCGACGGCGATCTGCGATTCTCCGCCGATACCGCGGTCGACAGCGCGCTGGGCTGGCGCAGTGGCCAGCTCTACGGTCTGGATTTCGGCGCCGTCACGTTGCCGCTGCGCAGCGTCGAGGGCGGCATCGGCCTGCGTGCGCCGGCCACGGTTCCGGCGGCCGGCGGGCATCTGCGGTTCGATCGGTTCGACCTGCGGCCTCCAGCCGGTGAACGCCGGCTGGAAGCGGGTTTCGGCCTGACCCTCGATGCCATCGATGTCGGCACGCTCGCGAAGAGTCTCGGCTGGCCGCCGTTCCGCGGCAGTCTCAGCGGACGCATCCCCGATGCGCGTTATGCCGAGGATCGACTGGTGTTCGAAGGCGGTCTGGAGATGCGCGTGTTCGATGGCCGCGTCCGCGTGTCGTCGCTGGCGATGGAGCGTCCGTTCGGCGTGGCGCCGACGCTGTCCGCGGATCTGGCGCTGGCGGATCTCGATCTGCTGTCGGTGACCGAAGTCTTCGATTTCGGCAGCATCAGCGGCCGCCTGCACGGCGGGATCCGCGACCTGCGGCTGGTCGACTGGACGGCGACCGCCTTCGACGCCGAACTGCATACCGAACCCCGGCGCGGCGTCCGCCAGCGGATCAGCCAGCGTGCGGTGCAGAACATCTCCAGCGTCGGCGACGCTTCGTTCGTGACCAGTCTGCAGGGCCAGCTGATCGGACTGTTCGACGATTTCGGCTACCGCCGGATCGGGATCGCCTGCCGGCTGCAGAACGGGGTCTGCATCATGGGCGGCCTGCGGGGCGCAGCGGGTTCCGGTTCAGACAGCGGTGGATTTACTATCGTCGAAGGCGCGGGTGTGCCGCGCCTCAACGTGGTGGGGTTCAATCGACGGGTGGACTGGCCGACGCTGGTCGAACGCCTCGAGGCGATCGGCAGCGGCGATCTGAAACCGGTGGTTGAATGACTTTCGTGCTTGAATAGCGTCATCCGAATCCTTCGGGGAGAGACAGACATGCGTCGTTTGCTGGGTGCTTCCATGGTCGCCGCGCTGACGCTCAGCGCCTGCGTCACGATCAACGTGTACTTTCCGGCGGCCGAAGCCAAGGAAGCGGCCAAGGTCTTCGTCGAGAAGGTGCTGGAGGAGGCCGAGGCGCCCAGGCGCGAGGGCGGTGGCCAGAACGGCGGCGGGATGGCCCATCGCGCGCCGCGCGCCATGCCGGTCGGTTTCGAGGCCCGAGGCTTCGATCTTCCCCGTTTCGACCCGCTGGTCCTGATCGGCATCGGCACGGCCCAGGCCCAGACCCCCGATTTCAACATCCAGACCCCGGCGATCGCCGCGATCCAGTCGCGCATGGAACAGCGCTTCGACAGCGTCCTGCGCCCGCATTTCGACTCCGGCGCGCTGGGGTTCGGCGAAGATGGTCTGGTGGTGGTGCGTGATCCCGCGGCGTTGGCGCTCAAGGATCGGGTGCCGGTGAACAATGCCGTGGCCGACGAGAACCGTGATCGCAAGGCGGTCTACCGAGAAATCGCGGTGGCCAACGGGCATCCGGAATGGGAAGGCCAGATCCGCAGCGTGTTCGCGAAACAGTGGGTCGACAGCGCCCGTTCCGGCTGGTGGTACCAGCGCGGCGGGGCCTGGAAGCAGAAGTGATCCTGTCGAAGCGACCCTGCCGCTGACGGGATCGCTTCGGTCCCGGGCTCCTCGCGTTCGATGTGACGTGTGGCGCCCTGACGGGTGGATCGCACCGCCCGCTCTCCGGTCATCTCCCCGACGCCCGCCATCCGCGGGCGTCGGCGTTTCCGGACGCCGGGCGCGGGCATGAGACAATCGCGGGCCGTTCTCTCCTCCGATCCGCCGTGGCCCGCATCGACCAGACTCCGTTCGCCCTCGACATCCTCGACCTGAGCCACGATGGCCGCGGCGTCGCCCGCCGTGCCGAAGGCGACGCGCACGCCGGCAAGACCGTTTTCGTGGCCGGCGCGCTGCCGGGCGAGCGGGTGATGGCGAAACAGACCGCCAGATCTCGGCATTTCGATGAAGCGACAACGGTGGAGGTGCTGACCGCATCGCCGGACCGGGTGACACCGCGCTGTCCGCATTTCGGCACCTGCAGCGGCTGCGTGCTGCAGCATCTGGCCGAGGAACGTCAGATCCTCTACAAGCAGCAGATCCTGCTCGACAACCTGCAGCGCATCGGCCACGTCCAGCCCGGCGAACTGCTGCCGCCGCTGACCGACGCCGCCTGGGGGTATCGCCGCAAGGGCCGGCTGTCGGTGCGTCGGGTCGAGAAGAAGGGCAAGACCCTCGTCGGCTTCCGCGAAGCCGATCCGCGCTTCGTCGCCGACCTGTCCGAATGCCATACCGTGATTCCCGCGATCGGCATGAAGCTCGGCGCGATTTCGGCGCTGGTCGACGGCCTCGATGCGCGCTGCGATATCCCGCAGATCGAATTCATCGCCGGCGACGCCATCGTCGCCCTGGTCATCCGACATCTGCAGCCGCTGGGGGAACGCGATCGCGCGACCCTGATCGCGTTCGCGCAGGCGCATGGGTTCGCGATCTTTCTCCAGCCGGGCGGTGTGGATTCGGTGCAGGCGCTTTGGCCCGAGGCCCCGGCGCTGACCTTCGCGCTGCCGCGCTGGAACGTGGAACTGGCTTTCCGGCCACTGGATTTCATCCAGGTCAACGCCGGCCTCAACGACAGGATGATCGCGCGCGCGCTGGAACTGCTGGACGTGCAGGCCGACGACCGCGTGCTCGATCTGTTCTGCGGTCTCGGCAATTTCACCCTGCCGCTCGCGCGGAGCGCGCGCGAGGTCGTGGGCGTGGAAGGCGAGGCCGGGCTGGTCGTGCGTGCGCGGGAGAATGCGACCCGCAATGCGATGGAGAACGTGCAGTTCCACGCCGCGGATCTGGCCCAGGATCTGTCGGGCCACGCGTGGATGCGCGCGGGATTCGATCGCCTGCTGCTGGACCCGCCGCGTTCGGGCGCGGACGGCGTGCTGAAACAATTGCCCTTGAAGGGGCTGAAACGGATCGTCTACGTCAGCTGCCATCCGGGTTCGCTGGCGCGCGATGCCGGTTATCTGGTCAACGAACGCGGGTGGACGCTGGCGTCCGCGGGCGTGATGGACATGTTCCCGCATACCGCGCATGTCGAATCGATCGCGGTGTTCGTGCCGAAGTGAGCGTACCGAAATGAGCGCGTTGCGCCGGACCGGCGAAACGACAGGCCGGTCAGTTCAGCCGTGGCGTGACGCCCCCGGTTTCGATCAGTGGCGGTGACTGTTCCTGCACGGGCTGCGTCCGCTGCGGTGGCGTCGCCAGCGCGGTGCTGACGTCCAGCGGCTGGGTGCGCGCCTGGTTCACATCGACGCTGGTGTAGACGGCGTTCGGCGCGCCCGGATTCTGGCCATTGATCGCGAAGACCCGGTCGCCGTTCTGACTGGCCGCGATCGAAATGTTCGCCGGATTGGGGGCGTTGCGCTCGAATCCCGGCGTGTTGGTCATGTTCGCGGTCAACGCACCGGCCACGTTCGCCTGCTCGTTGCGGTTCAACGGTACTCTGGACGGATCCAGGTTGCTCACGCCTGCCAGTGTCGTCGTATAGAGCGAATTGTTCGGATTGCGCGAATCGTTGAGCAGCGGCTGATTGCTGGATGACGGGTTCGCGACCGGTTGGTTCGCAGCGGGCTGATTCGCGACGGGCTGGTTCACGACGGGTTGATTCGCGACCGGCTGATTCACGACGGGCTGATTCACGACGGGCTGATTCACGACGGGCTGATTCGCGACGGGCTGATTCGCGACGGGCTGGT
>JAYRTK010000279.1:0-4598 GCA_041919595.1 Lysobacteraceae bacterium | reverse complement strand
GTGCCTGCGCCCTTCTTGCCGATCGAGGCATGCACGGCGCCTTCGATCGCGGCCAGCACGGCGCGGACGTCCTTGGCGGCGACTTCGGTCGCACCGGCGATGTGAGCGACCAGAGCGGACTTGCTCATCACTTCCTTGATCGGCTTCTGGGCGGCCGGCTTGGCGGCGCCTTTCTTCGCGGCGGCTTTCTTTTTGGTTGCCATGAGAATTCTTTTTCCTCGTCGGATGGTTGATCTGTACTTGGCCGGGACTGGCCGGCATGCGCACTGTAGGCCATGGTCCTGCCGTCGCCAAGCCCCTGGCGCGTTTTTTCAGGGGTTTTCATGCATTTTTTTGCGTTCTGACCGCGCTTTTCCGGCATTGTCGCGGCGATCCGGTCGAACGAAGCGTTCCGGCCCTGAAAAAACGGTCTCCGACGCGGGAATCGGACAGTCGCGCTCACCGTTTCGCGGGTCGTGTCCGGCATCGTTCCGGGCGCACCCGTGTCACGCGCCGCGTGCGCAGTCCGCAGGACACATGCGCGACAATGCCGCCGCCGGCGTCCATTCCGCCCCGGATTTTCCGAGGATTTCCGCCGCCCGGGCGTAGCGCCGCGCGAAGCGCTCGCGGCGGCAGTCCGGGCCGTACCAGGCGGGGCTTCGCATCAGCACGATCCGCCCCTGGCTTTCCTGCGGCCGCAGCGCCGCGGCATCGATGCTGATGCCGGCGGCGTGCCAGGCCATCATGTGTTGCCCGGACGCGTGGCGACGTTTCGCGTGATCGGCCGCCGGGCGCAACACCGCCGTCGCCGTGGAATTCACTGCCCGTTGGCGAGCATGTCCGCGGCGGAGCCGACGATCAGCGGGTCGGCGCTGCGCGCGATGTGCGGGTCCTTGCCGGGATAGGGCAGGGTGCTCAGGAAGTGGCGCATGCAGTTCAGACGCGCGCGTTTCTTGTCGTCGGACTTGACCACCACCCACGGCGAATCGGCGGTGTCGGTGTGGAAGAACATCGCGGTCTTGGCCTCGGTGTAGTCGGGCCACTTGTCGAGCGACTGCAGGTCGATCGGCGACAGTTTCCAGTGTTTGAGCGGATCGTTGCGCCGCGATTTGAAGCGTCGCAACTGTTCCTCGCGGCTGACCGAGAACCAGAATTTGTACAGGCGGATGCCGCTGCGCACCAGCATGCGTTCGAATTCGGGCGCTTCGCGCAGGAATTCGAGGTACTCGGCCGGGCTGCAGAAGCCCATCACGCGTTCGACGCCGGCGCGGTTGTACCAGCTGCGATCGAAGAACACGATTTCGCCGGTCGTCGGCAGGTGCTCGATGTAACGCTGGAAATACCATTGGCCGCGTTCCTGGTCGTTCGGTTTTTCCAGTGCGACCACGCGCGCGCCGCGCGGATTGAGGTGCTCGGTGAAGCGCTTGATGGCGCCGCCCTTGCCGGCGGCGTCGCGGCCCTCGAACAGGACGACGATGCGCTGTCCGGTGTCCTTGACCCAACTCTGCACCTTCAGCAGTTCGATCTGCAGTTTCTTCTTTTCGAGTTCGTACTCGCGGCGGCGCATGCGGCTGCGGTACGGGTAATCCGCCGGCAGCGGCGCGCTGGTGCTGTCTTCGTCGGTCAGTGGGACGTCGGCCATCCGTTGTGCGGCGTCCGCGGACAGTCCGGGTTCCAGCGACGATGGCGGCATCGCCGTGGCGTCCAGGCCGTTCCCGTTGTTCCGGGGCGCTTCGACAACGACGGGCGCCGTGTCTTCGGGCGGGGGCGCGATGGGCGGCGCGACGACCGTCACCGCGCTCTTGCGCGGCCGTGCGGGACGTTTCGCGGTCGAGGTGCTGGACGGGGACGACGGGGTACGCGAGCGATTCACGGCCATGCGGGGCTCCGGGCAACGGGGGCGGATACGTCCGCCGGCGCGGTGCGCCGACGGCTCCACGCCATCCTCCGCCGCGTATGCACCGGGCGCTTGAGCCGGGTCAAGTTTGCGTCGTGAATCGACCTGCGGCGCGCGCCGCAGGTCCGGGTCATGGGACCGGGGAGATCAGGCGGCCTCGTAGGCGCCGTAGCCGCGCAGGCGGCGATAGCGGCGATCGAGCAGATCTTCGGTCGGCATGCTTTCCAGCGCATCCAGTTCGTTGAGCAGCACGGCCTTCAGGCGCTTGGCCATCTGCACCGGATTGCGATGCGCACCGCCGATCGGTTCGCGCACGATCTTGTCGATCAGGCCGAGATCCTTCAGCCGCTTGGCGGTGATCGCCATCGCGTCGGCCGCGTCCTGCTTCCGGTCGGCGGTCTTCCACAGGATCGACGCGCACCCTTCCGGCGAGATCACCGAGTAGGTGCTGTATTCGAGCATGATCGTGCGGTCGCCGACGCCGATCGCCAGGGCACCGCCGGAGCCGCCCTCGCCGATCACGGTGCAGATCACCGGGACCTTGAGTTCGGCCATTTCCATCAGATTGCGGGCGATCGCCTCGGACTGTCCGCGCTCTTCGGCGTCGATGCCCGGCCACGCGCCGGCGGTGTCGATGAAGGTCAGCACCGGCAGGCGGAAGCGTTCGGCCATCTTCATCAGCCGCAGCGCCTTGCGGTAGCCCTCGGGCTTGGGCATGCCGAAATTGCGGCGGACCTTGGCCTTGGTGTCGCGGCCCTTTTCGTGGCCGATGACCATCACGCTGCGACCGTTGATGCGGGCGAGGCCGCCGACGATGGCGCTGTCGTTGGCGAACGCGCGATCGCCGGCGAGTTCCTGGAACTGGTCGCACATCACCCGCAGGTAATCGAGGGTGTAGGGCCGTGCGGGATGCCGTGCGAGCTGCGAGACCTGCCAGGCGCTGAGATCGCGGAAGATCTGTGCGGTGCGCAGGCGGAGTTTGTCTTCCAGTGCGCGGACTTCGGTGTCGATGTTGACCGCAGGGCCGGCGCTGGCCTGACGCAATTCGCGGATCTTCGCTTCCAGGTCGGCGATGGGCTGTTCGAAATCGAGGTAATTCGGATTCATACGGCGCGGTCGGCGGTCCTTGGCCTGATGCTGTCGGTCGGCTGGCCAGTCTAACGGACCGGGGACGGAATCGCTGTACGGGGGGGTATGCCGGGGCGGACAGCGCGGGCCGAAGCCCGTTCCGTCTAGCATCGCAGGATGTCGTTCCGCCGGCCGAGGGCAGGGCCCGGAGGTCGTGTCCGGTCAATGGCCGGCCGGGCCGGCCCAGGGTTTGGTCAGTGCGACCTTGACCGTGCGCACGCCGGGCAGGGCGCGGAGGGCGCTGGGCAGATCGGCTTCGACCCGCACCGATTGGCCGCCGTTGAGGTCGAGGGTGCCGGCGGTGCCCTGCGGCAGCAGCAGATCGAGGCGCAGTGGGGTCTGGCCGGGGCGATGGCGGGCGAGCAGGTCCTCGACCGCACGCATCAGCCCGGGTTCGCGCAGATCCAGACGCAGCGACAGGCGTTGCGCCTGTTGCGCGCAGACTTGCCGGAAATCCCAGCACCGCTTCGCACGCAGGGCGAAGCCGCCGCTGAACTCGTCCTCGCGCAGGCCGCCTTCGACCACGAGGATGCGATCGCGGGTGAGCAGGGTCTGGTATTCGAAGTAGGCCTCGGCGAAGAACGCGCACTCGATCCGCCCGCGGCCGTCTTCCAGTTGCACGAAGGCCTGGGAATCGCCGCGCTTGCGCATACCGACCACCTGTCCGGCGAGGATGACGGTCGCCTCCGCGCGCCACTGGCGGCCGCCGCCGTCCTCGCCATCGCCGCGGCCACGGCCGCGCGCAGGGGCGGCGCTCTCGTACAACTGGTCGAGCTTGCCCAGATCGGTGCCGACCAGGGACTGCAGTTCGTCGCGGTACGGGTCCAGCGGATGGCCGCTGAGATAGTGGCCAAGGGTCTCGCGTTCGCCGTTGAGCTTCTGCGACAGCGGCCATTCGGCGCAGCTCGGCAGATCGATGGCGATGTCGGGCGCGCCGCTGCTGTTGCCGAACATGTCGACCATGCCGGCGTTGCGGTTCCGGTTGATCTGGTCGGTGGCCTTGAGCACTTCCGGCAGCTGCAGCATCAGCGAGGCGCGGTTCGGCGCCAGCGCGTCCAGCGCGCCGGCGCTGATCAGCGCTTCCAGCGTGCGGCGGTTGAGCTTCGCGGTGTCGACGCGCTTGCAGAAATCGAGCAGGTCGGCGTAGCGGCCCGCGTTCGCGCGCTCCTCGGCGATGGCCTCGCAGGCGCCGCGGCCCACGCCCTTCACCGCGCCGAGGCCGTAGCGGATCGTCCGGTCGTCCATGGCCTCGAACATGTAGTTCGATCCGTTCACGTCCGGCGGCAGCACGTCGATGCCGAGCGCGCGGGCCTCGTCGAGGAAGCTCACCACCTTGTCGGTGTTGTCCATGTCCGAGGACAGCACCGCGGCCATGAATTCGGCCGGGTAATGCACCTTCAGCCACGCGGTCTGATAGGCGACCAGCGCGTAGGCGGCCGAGTGCGACTTGTTGAAGCCGTACTCGGCGAACTTCTCCATCAGGTCGAAGATCTGGGTCGCGGTCTTCGGGTCGACGCCGCGTTCGGCCGAACCGGCCTCGAACTTGGCGCGTTCCTTCGCCATTTCCTCGGGCTTCTTCTTGCCCATCGCGCGA
>JAYRTK010000278.1:0-4651 GCA_041919595.1 Lysobacteraceae bacterium | reverse complement strand
GATTCCGTTCGGTTCCAACCGCCACGATCCGTCCCGCAGCATCCGCGCGCCGCGCGGCGCGGAGAAGACCTGCAAGTCGTGGCTGACCGAGGCCGCGTACCGGATGATCCAGAACAACCTCGACGCCGAAGTCGCGGAGCGTCCGGAAGATCTGGTGGTCTACGGCGGCATCGGCCGCGCCGCGCGCGACTGGGCCTGTTACGACGCCATCCTCGAATCACTGCGCAATCTCGAAGACCACGAAACCCTGCTGATCCAGTCGGGCAAGCCGGTTGGTGTCTTCCCCACGCATCCGGATGCGCCGCGCGTGCTGCTGGCGAACTCGAATCTGGTGCCGCACTGGGCGACGTGGGAGCACTTCAACGAGTTGGATAAGAAGGGCCTGATGATGTACGGCCAGATGACCGCCGGCAGTTGGATCTACATCGGCAGCCAGGGCATCGTGCAGGGCACCTACGAAACCTTCGTCGAAATGGGGCGCCAGCATTACAACGGCGACCTCACCGGCAAGTGGATCCTCACCGCCGGCCTCGGCGGCATGGGCGGCGCGCAGCCGCTGGCCGCGTCGCTCGCCGGCGCGTGTTCGCTGAACATCGAATGCCAGCAGTCGCGCATCGACATGCGCCTGCGCACGCGCTACGTCGATGAACAGGCGACCGACCTCGACGACGCGCTCGCGCGGATCGAAAAGTACTGTGCGGCGGGTGAAGCCAAATCGATCGCGCTACTCGGCAACGCCGCCGAAATCCTCCCCGAACTCGTGCGCCGCGGCGTGCGTCCGGACGCGGTGACCGACCAGACCTCCGCCCACGATCCGCTGCACGGTTATCTGCCGGCCGGCTGGACGCTGGAGCAGTGGTTCGACAAGCAGATCACCGCGCCCGAAGAAGTCGTCGAAGCCGCGAAGCACTCGATGCGCATCCACGTCGAGGCGATGCTGCATTTCGAGGACATGGGCATCCCCACCTTCGACTACGGCAACAACATCCGTCAGATGGCGTTCGAGATGGGCTGCAAGGATGCCTTCGATTTCCCCGGCTTCGTTCCGGCCTACGTGCGCCCGCTGTTCTGCCGCGGCGTCGGCCCGTTCCGCTGGGTCGCGCTGAGCGGCGATCCCGAGGACATCGCGAAGACCGACGCCAAGGTCAAGGAACTCATTCCCGACGACGCGCATCTGCATCGCTGGCTCGACATGGCGAAGGAGCGGATCAGCTTCCAGGGCCTGCCCGCGCGCATCTGCTGGGTCGGTCTTGGCCTGCGCCACAAGCTCGGCCTCGCCTTCAACGAGATGGTGCGCAACGGCGAACTGAAGGCGCCGATCGTGATCGGCCGCGATCACCTCGACAGCGGCAGCGTCGCATCGCCCAACCGCGAAACCGAAGCGATGCAGGACGGCAGCGACGCGGTCAGCGACTGGCCGCTGCTCAACGCGATGTTGAACGTGGCCGGCGGTGCGACCTGGGTCAGCCTGCACCACGGCGGCGGCGTCGGCATGGGCTTCTCCCAGCACAGCGGCGTGGTGATCGTCTGCGACGGCTCGGCCGAAGCCGACAAACGCATCGCGCGGGTGCTGTGGAACGACCCGGGCACCGGCGTGATGCGGCATGCGGATGCGGGCTACGAGATCGCGAAGGCCTGTGCGAAGGAGCAGGGGCTGAAGCTGCCGATGGTGTGAGGGTGTACGACTGGGTCATCGACCCGATCGTGGCGTCTGGGCGTTTGCATGGGCTGGGTCGATGACCCAGCCCATGCCGCTGATCGCCACGGCGTTGACCGGTAGTTGGGGCAGGGGCAGACTCCGCGAGATGTCCCGGCTTGGGACCCAATCGTAGTCGGAATCATCATGAAAGCACTTCTGATATTGGCGTTGCTGACATCTTCTGTCGCTGAGGCCCAGGTCGTCCCTGCCGTCGATTGGTCCAAGAAGTCTCTATTCCTTATTGGAGATAGATCGTCTGTCCCGGGAGTAATCATTTTCGCTTTCCCAGGCAAAGTGAAAGACGACAAATTCAAGGTTTCGATGTTCACTCCGGTCAGAGCCAATCAGCCATCTTCAGATGGCTATTTTGTTGGGGTGGCCAAGGGTGACGAAGCCATCGGGATCAACTCCATAGAGCTTCCCTCTGAATCTGTAAGCGCTGCGCACTCGCTTGAGCTGTGCGACGGTAGGCCGATGCCGGTTTTCACAGCCCAACCTGGAAGCATCATTTATGTTGCTGATCTATATATTCAAGCCAAGGATGCCAATGATGGCAGGGGCGGAAAGTTCATAAGCTACGGCACGGATCAAGATATAGAAGCCGCAAGAGCCTGGGTGCAGCGACATTATCCAGGCGAGATGAGCCGCTTTGTTGTGGCTCCCCCGCTGCACTTGCCAACGGCTGGCAAGTGCCATGACTGAATGCGCTGACAATGGTTGATGGCTTCCTGCTGCCCTGATTGCGTGATGATCTTGCTTTGAGCGTTAGGCAGTGGTTGAGTTCCTGTTGTCCGGTGCCGACGTTTCCCCGCTTTTGAGAGACCGCCCGATCCGGAGTCCAATTCCCCGGCGAGAGGAGTTGACCGGTTCCCTTGGATCGTCGCGTGACTGATGCATACTGCAAGTGCCTCCCTCCCCGATAGACGCGCCGCATGATCGATCCCCGCACATTGCGACTGTCCGACCTGCACGGTGCGGTGCGGCTCGGGGTCGATGCGACCGCGGGCATGACCGATCTGGTGGAAGCGATGCATGCCGCGATCGCGCGGCCCGATCGCGGGCTCCGCGGCACGGCATCGGCACGCACCACCGGCATCACCGGGCTGGTGTACCGGAGCATCCGCGGGGTGACCGGGCTGACCGGTGCCGGATTGGATGCGGTGCTTGCGCGCAGTGATGTCGATCATGTGCGCACTTCCGCGGAACGCGAGGCGGTGATCGCGGCGCTCAATGGCGTCTTCGGCGATCACCTCGCGGCCACCGCCAATCCGCTGGCCATTCCCATGCGGCTGCACCATGCGGGCAGGCCGTTGACGCTGCGTGCGGACGCGCTGTCGCAGGCGATTCCCGACGCCGGTGCGAAGCTGCTCGTGCTCGTGCACGGTCTGTGCATGAACGATCTGCAATGGATGCGCAACGGTCACGACCACGGCGCGATGCTGGCCGATGCGCTGGGCTATACGCCGCTGTATCTGCACTACAACACCGGGCTTTCCATCGCGGAGAATGGCCGCCGTTTCGCCGAATTGCTGGAAACGCTGCAGACGGTGTGGCCGACGGCCATCGCGGAGATCGCGATCCTCGGACACAGCATGGGCGGGCTGCTCGCGCGCAGCGCCTGCCAGTACGCCGCGGATGCCGACCATCGCTGGCTGGCATCGCTTCGCGATCTCGTCTGCATGGGCTCGCCGCATCACGGCGCGCCGCTGGAGCGCGGCGGTCGCTGGATCGATCTCGTCCTCGGCGCGACACCGTTCGCGTCACCGCTTGCCCGTGTGGGCAGGCTCCGCAGCGCCGGCATCACCGATCTGCGCCACGGTGCCACGCGTCCGGCGCGCAGCCGTCGTCGCGTCGCGCCGCTGCCGCGCGGCGTGCGCTGCTACGCCATCGCCGCGACCACCGGCCTCCGACGCGGCGATCTCAAGGATCGCTGGATCGGTGACGGTCTGGTGCCGGTCGACAGCGCGCTCGGTCATCATCCTGATCCCGAGCGGGTCATCGGCTTCGCGAAGCGCCGGCAATGGATCGGTTACGGGATGCACCATCTCGATCTGCTCGACCATGCCGATGTCGCTGACCGGTTGCTGCGTTGGTTGTCGCCGCGTGACGAGCGACAGTGATCTCGTACATCACGCCGATCGCCGATTTCAGAGTGCAGCGACTGATCCGACTCTATCGCGCGAACGTGCTTCTTGCGTCCGCCCATGGTTTTCTGTGCCTCTACGAATCTTCGACTTACGTACTGCTGACGCCGCACGCCGTCGGCTGGGTGTATGCGGGTGCCGGGAGCATGATTCTGGCGATCTGGTCCGTACATTGTCTGCTGCTGGCCACGCCCCACCGAGCGCTGTTGTCTCGACGTGATCGATGGCTGCCGGTGCTGCCGGCACTGATCTGCCTGCTGTCGCTCTTGGTTTGTGGCCTGCGTCACTATTTGCAGCCCCCCCTGGGCCTGGTGATCTTTTGGCGCAAGACGCTTGCCGTCGCCGAGATGCGTCTCGCGCGGTATCCCGCAGCATGAACGGCCACGGCGCGCGTCATGGCCGTGAATCGAAACATCTCTCGTTGACCTGTGTGTCCGGGCAATCACGCCCGGCGCCGACATGGAGATGTGGTCATGGCATTGCGCAAAGTGAAGTCGCGGCTCGATTTCGTCCTTCAGATCACCAACTACTTCAACGGGCACTGGGAAGACCCGGAGTGGGGCCGTCGTCCGGCCAATCAGGTGCTGATCGCATTGGCGATCCGTGATCTCGCCAGCGGCGTCGGCGATGCCGCGTTGCAGAGGCAGATCCTGGATGCGGCCGACAAGGCGATCGCGAAGAATGCCGCAGCGGTGAAGTAATCCGGAATCCGGCTGCGCCCGGTCGCACGGGCGCGAGTCGTGGGGGGGCGGGGGGGGCGCCCCCCCCCCCCCCCAATCGTTTAATCGCACCGGCCACGCGACCCTCG
>JAYRTK010000277.1:0-4692 GCA_041919595.1 Lysobacteraceae bacterium | reverse complement strand
TCGTCGGGGTGGTGTAGTTGTACACCCACCAGCCGCCGGTCACCGGGTCGGAGGTCTTCGACACGAAGGTGCACATGTTCGAGTTGCCCATCGTGAGCATGAACCAGCGACCGGCCTGACGATCGTAATGCACCAGCGGATCACCGCGATCGGTGGAACAGGCGGTGACCGAGCCGGCGAGCGAACCGAACGAGGTCGGACCCGAGACCAGGGTGCCGGCCTTGTCGTAGACCTTGAAGGTCGTGGTGCTGCCGTTGACGGCGTAGATGACGTGATTGGCGCCGACTTCGACCACCGGATCGCCCGGGCTCACGCCGGTGTTCGGGTTGTTGATGCTGACGCGGCTGGTGGCGGCGGCCTTGGCACGACGCGCGTTCGGACTGCGATCCCAGAGCTGCTGCAGCTCCGGCAGGCGGTCGGTCGCGGTGGGCTTGTTCGCCGGCGCGTGCGGCAGCACGCTGCCAATGGCGCGGTACTGGCGACGATGCGCTTCGCGGATCGGCATGCCGGGCTTCCACGGCTGTGCCTTCGGCAGGGTGCGCAGGTCGACGTTGACGCTGTGCGGCGTCACCGGCTGGCCGACCTGCGGCCGCCCCGGATTCTTGCCCTTGTCGCCGGCCAGAGGCGCGGCGGTCACGGCGCACGGCAGCAGCAGCATGATCGCTGCGGCTTTCAGCGCGCGCTTGAATGTCACTGGTTTCATTGCTGGGTCCTCAACACTGGATTGGGATGCAATCGGTCATCCCGGTCCGGGCCTGATCCGGCCTTTCCGGGACGGCGTTTCTGAAGCAAACACGACAACGGTTACGGCACTGCTTGCGGCACCTCGTCGCGCCGCCGGACCTCCGGCCCGGGGGACACGATCGGCTGTCGCTTATTCGGGATCGACGAAGACGCCCTTGCGTACCAGACGCACTTCGCCCCCCAGACTTTCGAGCTCGATCTCCGCCGCCTGCTTGCCCGGTCCGGGCTTGCCGACGATGGCGGTCGCGCGTTTGTTCGGTTCCTGACCGTCGAGGTGCTCGACGGTCAGCGAGAAATCGGTCGCGAACTGCTGCGAGGTCGACAGACGCACGTTCGCATCGAGCTTGTCGCTGACGTTGACCGAGACGACGCCGGTGCGGCTGCCGATGCGCTGCAGCGATCCCGGCCGCGCACGGTCTTCCAGGGTCACTTCGATGCGACCGTCGTCGGTGCGCGCCTGCACGGTACCGTCGGTGCCGCGCACCGCGATCTCGCCCGAACTCGTGGCCAGTTCGAGATCGCTCTTCACGCCGCGACTCTCGATCGGGCCCGAGCCGGTGCGCACGCGGACCGCATGCCCCTTGGGCACGTACAGCACGAGATCGATGCGCTGCCCCTGGGCGAGGCCGACGCCTTCGGGCAGGCGCGGCGCGACGAGGAAACGTCCGCCCTCCTCCGCCGGCTGGAACACGAACTTCGCCGCATCCTCGGGCTGCTGGATGGTGACATGCATGTCGAACTGGTGCTCGTAACCGCCGAAGCGCATGTAGACGCTGCCATACGGGTTGTCGACCTCGATCGCCTGCCCTTCCGCGAGCTTGAACCCGATGTCGAGACGGGTCGGCTCGGGCATCGTTTCCACCGCGTCCTGGCCGGCGGCGGACACGGACGCGACCGGCACGGCGCACAGCAGGCCGGCGGCGGCGATGACGGAGAACGCGAGGGCACGCAGGGAAACGCGCGACGGGCGCCGCGAATCGCGGGGAGACAGGGAGCGGATCTGCATCGGAGTCTGGATCAACGTCTGGATCGAAGTCGGCATCGGGGTCTGCACTCAGAAACGGTAGTCGGCGGTCAGGATGAAATTGCGGCCGGGCTCGTCGAGACCCGAACCGTGTTCGCGGTAATGCTTGTCGCCCAGGTTTTCGGCGCGGAGCGAGAACGCGAGAGCGTGCGTGGCCTGCCACGACACCCTCGCATTGAGCGTGGCCCAACCGGCGGTACCGTCCGGATTGATCCGCGGATCGACCAGATCGCGGGCGCTCAGCCGATCCTGCCGCGACGCGTACAGGGTGTAGGCTTCGACACCGATCGATGCATTGGCCTGCCAGCGCGCGCCGACCTTGCCGAACATCGGCGGAATGCGGTCCGCCGGCATGCTGCCCGCAGCGATGTCCTCTTCGCCGCGGGTCCAGGTCGCGGTGGCGTAGAGTTCGAGATCGGGCTGCGCCATGCGGTAGCGCGCACCGGCCTCGATGCCCCACAGATCCAGCCGGGTGACGTTGCGGTTCTGCACTTCCAGCGCGCCGTCGACGACGTTGCCGGTGAGCACACTGGTGATCTTGTCGCGATAGCTCGAGCGGAACGCGATCAGCTCGCCGCTGAAGCGTTCGCCGCCGAACTTCAGGCCGGCATCGATGCTGTTGACGTACTCGGGCTTGAGATTCGCATTCGGGGCGCTGAAACGATTGCCCGGGCGCGGACCGAACACGCCGAGATCGAAGATGTTGGGCGCACGGAAACCACGACCGAGATTGGCGACGAACCGCGCGCTGTCGCTCAACTCGATCGCCAGTCCGACATTGCCGGTCAGGTCGTCCGGCGACAGCGACACGCCCGGCGCGGCACCCGCCGCCGGAATGTCGATGTCGAAACGGCTGTAGCGCAGACCGGCATTGAGATCGAAACGGCCCCGGCGCCAATCGTCGCCGACGTAGACCGCCCAGCTGCGCATGCGCGATCCATCCGGGAAGCGCGGCTGACGGACGCTGAACGCGCCGGTGTTGATGTTGACCCGGGTCTTGGCGGAATCGACGTCATCGCGATACACCTCGAAGCCGTAGCTCAGATGGTGCTCCCCGCCGACGTCCTTGCCGAACTGGCCGGAAACGCCGGTGGTGACGTCGCGATTGCGCTCGCGCTCCAGATTCGGGGTGCCGGTCGCCCGCGTGGTGCGATCATCGACGA
This sequence comes from Lysobacteraceae bacterium, assembly GCA_041919595.1. Classification (GTDB taxonomy): domain Bacteria; phylum Pseudomonadota; class Gammaproteobacteria; order Xanthomonadales; family Xanthomonadaceae; genus Lysobacter_I. Next base: position 1,761 of record JAYRTK010000277.1, on the reverse strand, counting down.
CGACCTGTCGGCCGACGCGCAGTTCGGCGTTGTCGAACAGCGTATTCGGCGTGTCGATCCGCCAGCGCAGCTGGGCGAAGCGCCGCTGCTGCGGCTCGAAGAAGAACACCGCGTTTTCCGGCGCGGTCTGGCCGAAGCCCGGAACCAGCGCGTCGTGGCGCGGCGTGCGCGGCTGTTCGGAATACTGCAGGGACAGCGTCAGCTCGTGGCCGTCGACCGGCGCGAACCGCCCCTTGAAATCACCGCTGCGCTGGGTGAAGCCGGAGAACGGACGCGTGCGACCGTCGCCGGCGCGCACATCGTTCACCTCCTGCGAGGTGACGCCGAGCGAGAACGCCATGCGCTCGTGACCACCGGAAAGCTCGGCGCGCCCGATCAGCGAATCGTCGGCGCTCGCGGCGATCGCGCGCAGCCGTCCGTTCCATTGCCAGGTATCGCCGTCGAATCGCAGTTCTGGCGTGAGCATCTGCACCACACCGCCCATCGCGTCGCCGCCGTACAGCGTGCTCGACGGACCGCGCACCACTTCGATGCGATCCAGGCTCTGGCCGTCGACCAGCGCGATGTACTGGTTCGGCGCGTTGCGGAAGATCGCATTGTTGAGACGGAAACCGTCGACCAGATGCAGCACCTCGGAGCCCTTGAGACCGCGCACGATCACCACGCCCTGCCCCGGCGTGGTCTGTTGCACGAACGTGCCGACCTCGCCGTGCAACGCATCCATCGGCGTCTGCGGCGCGGTTTCGCGCAGGCGCTGACCACCGACGATGGTGGTCGCGGCAGGGACATGCAGGGTCGATTCCGGACGCTTGGTGGCGGTGACCTGCACCGTATCCAGGCAACCCGCGTCGCCTCCCGGGCAATACCGGTCACGCTCGCCTTCCGCGGCCATGGCCTGGCCGACCGCCAGCGCCAACATCGCCAATGTCACTGCCTCGCGCATCGAATCCTTACCTTCTCGTACTTGGAAAAACAGGTCGTCCCAGAAACACCGAACCCCTCCCCGCGATGCGGGGAGGGGTCGGATGCCTCGATCAGAACGTGACGCTCCAGCTGTTGATGTAACCCACGTCGCCGCCGGCCGCATCGCGCACCCGGAGATTCCAGGTGCCGTTCAGCGCTTCGCTCGACAGGTTGACCGTGTAGGTCTGGTTGATGTTGTCCGCGCTGCCGCCGGTACGGTTGTGCAGGTTGTAGACGCTGCCGTCCGGCGCCACCAGATCGACCACCAGATCGCCCTTGTAGGTATGGACGATGTTCACCGCGACCGGAACCGCGCTGCCGGCATTGCCCGTGCGGCCGGAGACCGTGATCGGGCTGCTGACCGTGGCGTTGTCGCTGATCGTGTAGTCGGTGCTGTTGGTGTACGTCGTACCGCCGCCGCCACCGCCGGTGCCGTAGCTGCCGACCAGACTGACGCCGGAGAAGGTCGAATAGGCCTTCAGACGGACGTAGTAGGTGCCGGCGGACGGCGTGGCGAAGGAGCAGGTCTCGGCATTGCCGCTGGCGTACGGACGGCAGTCGTAGACGGTGTCGGTCGGCGCGGCGCCGAACTTCACGTACATGTCGGCGTCGCCGGTACCGCCCGACATGGTGAACGTCAGGTTGGTCGCGCCGGCGGGCACGACGAGGCTGTAGTTCAGCGAGTTGCCGGTGCTGGCGCCCAGACCGGTGACCGGCACGCCGTTGGTGAGCGGCGTGGTGACCGGCGGCGGAGTGGTGCCACCGCAGCTGACGCCGACCGCGGTGAACGCGGCGGTG
>JAYRTK010000276.1:0-4712 GCA_041919595.1 Lysobacteraceae bacterium | reverse complement strand
TAGCGCTTGAATGGTTTCGCGTTGGTCGGCGTCGTCCAGCATCGACTGCGGCTTGATGCCGGTGCCGATCGCGTTTGCCACGAACGCCTCGACCCCAGCGGCGGCCCAGGCGTTGCGACGGACGAGATCGCGGCTCTTCGCACGCAACTCGTCCTGCGCAAACGCCAGTGCCGCGACCGCGCCGGGGTTACCGACTTGCCAAAACCTGGCGCGACGCCCGCCACCGACGCCGTCATACGTCGGCGACGCGCCAAACAGTCGAGTGCGCAGCCGCGACCACCAGCTCATCCGATCACGTCGCCTTGTCGGTGTTCACGACGACGCGGCGCGGGCGACGCTTCGCGGTCCCGGCCGCGATCGCCTGCTCGTCCAGCGCACGTCGCACGACATCGGTCGCCGCGATCAGGTCCTCGACCGAGCGGTACTCGACCGTGCGATCGCCGAAGGTGACGCGCTGTTCGCCGGTCGCGAGCGCGCGTTCCAGCGCGGCGAGGTGTTCGGGGGTATAGGCCATGCAAGACGTCTCAGCGATGGAGCCAGCGGCTCTTGATCAGGCGCCGACGATTCGGGCGCGCAGATGTGGAAAGGCCACCGTTGTCGGTGGCCTGATCGGGTGGCTCGGTGGTTGCGATCGGCGGTGGGTCCGTCGTCTCGGCAATGCCGAGCGAGCGTTCCAACTCGCGCCAGTGGCGGTGCTCGAACCGGTCCAATCCGGCCGCGGCCGCCGCTGCGCGCGCGTAGACGTAGCAGTCGAGCGCCTCGTTGCGCTCGCGCAGCTTCTGCCACTCACGAACCGCATACCCGTTCCGGTCCCGCCGCGTGATCAACTGTTCCGCGCACAACTGCTGCAGAAACTCACCGTCGATCTTCGGCAGGTGGATGTAACCGGCAGGCGTGATCACCGTGATGCCGTCTGCGGCGACATCGGCCTGCAGGCGCAGGTGCTGATACAGCTCTTGCTTGGCGATGCCGACCACCACGGTGTACACCTTCACGCCGCGGCGTAGCTTCTTGCCGGCAACCGTGACATCGACCGCCGTCGGCGTGCCAATCAGCGCGGCACCGCGCGCCGTGCCCTTGACCGCCATCACCCGACTGTCGCGACAGGTGCGCACGAAGGCGTACACCTCCTGCGTCGCGAAGCCGGTGTCGATCGCCAGCCGCGCCAACGGCACCTGAGCGCCGCCCGCGTGCGTCCAGGTCTCCCGGCGCATGGCATCGAGCGCAGTCCACACGGCGTCGCGCGCGGTGTCGCCCATCAGCACGCGATGCTCGATCAGCCACGCCCGCTTGCCGCGGCCGAAGGCCCACACCGAGACCTCGATCCGATCCTTCTGCACGTCGGCGCCGGCCACCAGCAGCACCCCGCCATGCGGCACGGTGCCGATGCGGTAGTCCTCGCGCCGTTCCAGCAACGTCTGCCAGTCCGGCGCATCGCCTTCCTCGACCCAGGTCTCGCCGAGTTCCGTGTTCTTGAAGGTCTTGATCGCCGACGCCGAACCCGTCGTCTTGTCGATCGCGCTCTCCCACGCCGCTGCGATCTCGCGCCAACTGCGCCAGCCCACCGGGCTGTACAGCGACGACAAGTGGAACCCAGCCGTGCGGCCGGTCCCGGTGGCCGTCGCTCGCCACTGGCCCTGCTCCAACATCGCCGTCTTGTGGTGCTCGGCGATGGGTTGCTCGCACGCCTCGCAGACGTAGGCCACCGTCTCCGGCTGCCCACGCTCCCAGCGCAACTGCTCGAACCGCAACCACTGCGTATGCGCGCAGTGCGGGCACGGGACGAAGTACCGACGCTGGTCGGACGCTTCGTACTCGCGTTCGATGCTGCTGGCACCGGCGATGGTCGGCGTCGAGACGATGAAGATCTTGCGCCGGGTGAAGGTACGCGTGCGCGCCTCCGCCAGCGAGATCGCATCGCCTTCGCCCTCGACATCAAGCGGGTAACCGTCGACCTCGTCGAGGAACAGATACCGCACCGGCATCGAACGCAAGCCGACCGCGCTGTTCGCGCCGGTCATCACCAGCACGCCGCCGCGGAACTCCTTCGCCAGGATCGTGTTGCCAGAGTCGCGCGCCCGCGCGGGGGCGATGCGCTCGGCCAGCACCGGCGACTCCTCGATCAGCGGATCGATCCGCTGCTTGGAGTTGCGTTTGGCCATCTCCACGGTCGGCCAGACCGCCATCATCGGCCCCGGCGCGTGATGGATCACGTAGCCGATCCAACAACTGCCGCACTCGGTGCCGCCGACCTGCGCGCCTTTCATGAACACCACGCGCTCGACCGGCGAGGCCGGCGAGAGGCAATCCATGATCTCGCGCAGATACGGTGTGCGCGCGGTGCGCCAGCGCCCCGGTTCCGCGGACGCCTTGCTCGAGAGCATCCGGTGCTGGTCGGACCACTCCGAGACCGACACCTGTGGATCGGGCGTCAAACCGTCGCGCCAGGCGCGGTCGATCGCGTCGGCGCCTTCGTAGTCGAGCATGCTCAATCGATCCGTGGACGCAGCTCGCCCAACTCGCGCAGGTGGTCGCGCACCGCCGCCTCCAGCGCCAGGTGCAGCGCATGCGGATCAACCGCGAGCGTCGCTGCCATCTGCGCCGAGACGCGCGCCGGCCAGTTGAGCCAGGCATCGCGCTCATCGCGCGCCAGCTTGAACACATGCGCGACGACCTGGGAGCGTTCGACCAGCTCGCCCTTGAGACGCGCCAGTCGAACTTTGTTCGTCTGCGCTTTGACCACTTCGTTGACGGTGCGCGCCTGCAACAGCGACGCACCGCCCGCAGGAAGCGCCGCCGCGCTGGTGTCGCGGCCCGCGTCGGCCGCCTCGGGCACCGCAATACGCGGCGCGCGTGCCTGTGTGCCGTTGCGTGCGGGCGCGGAATTGCGCGTCCACTCCGCATCGGCCGTCGCCGCGTCGATCGTGCCATCGGGCTCCGGCGTGATGCGTCCGGCACGGATCGCTTTGTGGACGGCGGTGTCCGTCACGCCGCGATGGCGCGCGTAGGCGCGAATCGAAAGTCCCATGCCGATGATCGATGAATGACTTGACTTCATGCGTGAACAGCGTGCTTCGCGGCGATAGGCCGTCTGTGTGCTGAACACGCACGGATTGCAGGGGTTACCGCTTGGCTTCGGTGCGGAACAGCGCGTTCATCCCATCGCGCCAACCACACCCACCTCTCAGGAGCACCCATGAACACCGAAACGAACGCCAAGCCCCTCACCTTGACCGAGAACCAAACCGCGGTCCTCACGCAAGCCATCGCGCATCCGCAAGGCAAACTCGACTGGTTCCCCGACACCATCAATGGCGGCGCACGCCAGAAGGTGATCGAATCATTGTTCAAGCGTGGCCTGGTCATCGGCCACGGCGGCGACTGGATCGTCACCGTCGAGGCCTACGATGCGCTGGGCCGCCCCCGCCCTGAAGCGCCCACGACCAGCCAGTTGACCAAACCTGCCGAAGGGAACGCCACCAAGCCCGCACGCAAGAACGCGCGCAAGGTCGCGACACCGAAGCCGGACGCCGCCGCGACACGCGATGCACCGCGCAGCCGGGAGAACAGTAAGCAGGCGCAGGTCATTGCCATGCTTCGACGCCCCGAGGGCGCCACCATCCAGCAGATCTGCGACGCGACGCAGTGGCAGGCCCACACCGTGCGCGGCACTTTCGCCGGTGCCTTCAAGAAGAAACTCGGCCTGACCGTCACTTCCGACAAAGCCGAAGGCGGCGTGCGCGTGTATCGCATCCAAGACGCCGACGCGACCGCGTGATGTCGCAGCGCAACGTGGCCCCGCGTAAGGCCGTGCTCAGGCACGGCCTTACGCATCGACAATCGCCTGCAAGCCGCCCTCGCACGCGCCTTCGTGGATCGTGTTCGCAGCGCACGAAATCTGAAAAAAGAAGCAAAAACTAGCGGAACAACGCTTGGCTTCTACCGCGAACAGCGCGTTCATATCCGCACACACCACATCACAAACATCACCACATGAACACAGGTACGCAGACCCACATCCCCGCCACCGAAAACGAAAGCTGGGGCTTCTGGGGCACGATGGGCGGCTACGCCAGCGTCGCCTGGCCCCTGGCGATGACCGCGATCGCCGAGGCCACCGGACAGCCGCTGGAAGATGTGCGCGCCTTTCTCGACAGCAAGGCCGGACGGCACTTTGCCGATGAAGTCTGCGGCCATCAGTACCACGGTCAAGCGCTGCCCGACGCGATCGCGGCCACCGTCGCGGCATGGATGCGCATGACCATCAAGCGGCGCACCGCCATCGACTACGGCATCCCGCACGGGTTGCCTTACCTCACCGGGTTTGTGATCCACGCCACGATCAACGACGAGACCACCGAAGACTGATCGTCGCGCAAGCGAGTCCGCACGTCGCGACTGGAATTACGGCCACTGCTGCGCGGCGTGCAGGATCCGAAGAATGGTGATGGTCTGCGCGCCCACCAGATAGACCACCACATAGTTCGATCGAACGACCCACTCCCGCGTACCCGCGACGCGCCCCTGCCGGAACGCCATCGGGTGCGTTCGCAACAGCGACACCTTGGACTCGATCTCGTCCTTCAGCGCCTGCGCGGCGTCGGGATTGTCGTCGGAGATGTAGTCGATGATCGCCAGCAGATCGGCGCGTGCCGTCGATCGCCACTCAACTGCGAGCACGACGCTTCTTGTCGATCATGGCCTGTGCCTCA
>JAYRTK010000275.1:0-4729 GCA_041919595.1 Lysobacteraceae bacterium | reverse complement strand
CAGGTCGACGCGGGCTTCGGTCGGCGGACAGTTGCGGCGAACGTCGGCGTTCTCGATCCGCGGCATCACGCCCAGGCGCCGCTCGCGCCAGTTCAGGCCGAGCGGCCCCTGCACGATCATCAGATCACCGCGGGTGCCGCCACCGACCTTCACCGGGTCGCCGGTGTCGTGCGATTTCGGCGCATGCGGATCGTCAGTGGCGTAGTAGATGCGGTTGGCGGCGGCGGTCTGGGTGTCGCTCGGCGCCGAAGGCAGGGTGAAGTCGGCGTAGCAGCCCAGTTCGCGCAGCAGGATGAGTTCGTTGTTCAGGCCGCACCAGCGACCGTCGGCGCGCGAATTGTCCAGGCACCAGTTGCCGTGAATGAAACCGAAGCGCAGCTGGCCGGTCTCCGGATCGCGCGGCAGCGCGCCGTGACGCTCGTGCAGGGTCTTGCAGAAACGGCCGATCGAGGCGCGGAAATTCGGCTCGGTGTCGTTGTCGTGGTGCAGATGCACCTCGATCTCGCCGAATCCGTCGGAACACAGCGCGGCGAGCTTCTCCAGATGCTCTTCGGCGTATTCCTCTTCCGGGTAGAAGAAGCTGTGCTGCGGCGGCCGACCGTCGGCGTCATGATGTTTCGCGGCCAGGGCACGGTACTCGGCGCACCAGCGATCGACGCGCCGGCGCTGGGTCTCGAGGTCGCCGCCCTTCCACATCGGCTCGAAGTGGTCGACGAAGCAGAACATGATGTGCACGGGACGGTCGGACACCTCCGGCCGGCGTCGGCGCAGATAGTCGCCGAGCCACAGATGCATGTTGCGCCGGCGCATGTCGCGCGCGACCACCGCCACGACGGAGATACCGAGGATGAGCCCGAACAGCGCGGCCGTGGCGATCGCGTTCATGGCCAGCCCCGCAGCGATCCGGCTGCGCGTCCGCAGGCCGCGCCACAGAGTGCTTCACGGAGCGTTTCGTGGAGCGACTCGTGCTCCGCGTGCATGAGAGGTGTCCCGTTCATCGCCATTCTCAGGGTTCCATCGGCAGGGGGGCGAACGCGAAACCGTCCGCGGCCCATTCCGGCAGCATCGCCGCCAACAGCGCCAGCGCCAGCCCGCCGTCGTCGTGCAGCAGCAGGATCTCGCCCGGCCGCAGCGGATGCCGGCGCGCCGACGCGATGAGTTCCTGGACCGGACGCCGGCTGTAATCGAGACTGTCGTAGGACCAGTACGCGATCCGTCGTCCGCGCCGGACGCAGTCGATCACCATCGCGCGCGGCATCACGCCGCGCGGTGGACGGAAGTCGTGCCGCGCTCGACCGTCGAACCGTTCGAGCAGGCGATCGGTGCGTTCGATCTCGTCGCGCTGCTGCGCCAGCGAGAGACGCTCGAACTGCGGGTGGCTCCAGGAATGATTGCCGAGCACGTGACCCGCGCCGAGAATCCTCTCCACCATCCCGGGATGGCGCTCGGCCTGCTGGCCGATGAGGAAGAAGGTCGCGCGCACCCGATGCGCGGACAGCAGATCCAGCAGCGCCGGCGTGTGCTCCGGATGCGGACCATCGTCGAAGGTCAGATGCAGGAGGCGCCCCTGCCGTGCGCCACGGGTCAGCACCCAGCGATCCGGCAGCCAGCGCAGTACCTGCAGTTTTTTCGGGCGCGGGTTCATGCGGTCCTGCAAAGCGTGGAACGACGGATGCGACCCGCGCGGATACGACCGGGCGCGGCGCGGGTGACGACATCGCAAAGCGCGGCAGGAGACAGGGTCATGTCGCGCCGGCCTCGCCCCGGTACAGCATGTCGTAGCGTGCGGCCATCGCGTCGATCGAGGCTTCGCGCAGTGCCCAGTCGCGACCGGCGCGACCCATCGCCTCGGCGCGCACCGGATCGCACAACAGTCGCGCGAGCGCATCGGCCAGCGCGGCCTCGTCCGCGGCCGGCACCAGCAGGCCATTGCGGCCATCGACCACGATTTCGCGATTGCCGCCGACATCGGTGGCCACGATCGGCAGCGCGCTCGCGCAGGCTTCGAGCAGCGCCATCGAATACCCTTCGCTCAGCGACGACAGCGCGAACGCATCGAATCCCTGCAGCAGTTGACGCACGTCGCCGCGGTCGCCGAGGAACCGCAGCGCCTCGCCGATGCCGAGCGCGGCCGCCTGCGCTTCGAGCGCGTCGCGCAATGCGCCGTCGCCGACCAGCACCAGCGCGGCCTCGGGCCGCTCGCGATGCAGCCGGGCGAACGCCCGCAGCAGGCACGCCTGATCCTTCACCGGATTGAGCCTGCCGACGGTACCGACGATGCGCGCGCCGTGCGGCAGTTCGAGCACGCTGCGCAGGGTGGCGCGGCACTCCGCGTTCGCGGCGGAAAAGGCGTCGACACGAATCCCGTTCGGCACCGCGAGCAGCCCGCGCCGCGGGCGGACGCCCTGCGCCGCGAAACGCGCGCGGGCGGCTTCGCACACCGCGACGACGACATCGGTCCGCCCCATCGTCCGCCGGTACAACCATTCCCCGCGACTGCGCGGTCGCGCCACGCCCATGCCGTGACGCGTGCTGATCGTCTTCGCCAGCGACACGCCGAACGCCGCGGCGACGGCGTGATAGTGCGCGCTGGCGTTGTGGGTATGCAGGATCGCGCCGGGCGTCTTGCGCAACTGCGCGCGCAACCGGCGCAGCACACCGGGATCGAAGCCGCCGCGCTTGCCGCAGGCCTGCACTTCGATTTCCCGCGCTTCTAGCTCGGCGGCGAGCGCGCCGGGCTGGAACAGGCAGACCACGCGGGAATCGTGTCCGGCCGCGCGCTGGGCGACGACCAGATCGATCACCATCCGCTCGAGCCCGCCGCGTTCCAGATTTTCGACCACGTGCACGATCCGCAGCGGCGCACGGTCGGCGGCGGCGCGACCCGGCAGCGCGCTCACGACGGCAGCTCGCAGACGGTGACGCGACGCTTGCCGCTAGCGGTGAGCGCGATCGCATCCACCTGCTCGAACGCGATGGCGATGCCGTCACCGGCCAGCTTTCGGATGCCGTCGCGGATCGATGCATGGATCGACGGGTCGTAATCGGCATCCGGCACCAGGCGCACGAGCAGCGCATCCAGGCGCTTCTGCACCACCTGGTACTGTTTGATGCCGGTCGCGGACAGGAACACGTAGACGATGTACTCGCCGGGGATCAGGCGGCCGTCGCGCAGGCGCAGCGCATCGAGCCTGCGGCCATCGACCTTGGCCAGCTTCGGCAGACCGCGACCGCAGACGCAATGCGCGTGCCCCGGCGTGCCGAGGTCGCCGTTCACGTAACGCATCAACGGCATGCCGTGGTTGTGCAGATCGGTGACGATCAGATCGCTCGGCCCGTCGGCGTCGGGCCCGGCCGCGAACTCGACGTGCAGATGATCCGCGTTCAGATGCAGACCGTCGCGGGCTTCGCATTCGGCCGCGATCAGCATGACTTCGCGACACCCGTAGGTGTCGTAGGCCGGCGCGCCGAACACCCGTTCCAGCAGCGCGCGCTGATGCGGATGCAGGGCTTCGGCGGCGCCCAGAATCCGTCGCGGGCGATGCGGGCTGCGGCCCTCGCGCTCGATCCAACGTGCCAGTTCGACCAGTGGTCCGACATAGGACACGATCGTCTCGGGGCGGAAGCGGTCCAGCGCATCGGCGTATTCCGCCATGCGCGCTTCGCTCATGTCGAAGGCGTTGAGCATCCGCCGATTGAATGCGGCGTGGTACAGCCGGTCCTTGAACAGCGCGAACCCCGCCGGCGCCGCGACCGGCGCGCCCCACAGATAGGCGGTGCGTTGCCCCAGGTGCGCACCCGACCAGGCGTAGCCGCGGAACATCACCGCGACCCGGCGCTCGTAGCTCTCGCGGGTGTAGCCGAAGCGCAGCGGTTCGCCGGTGGAACCGCCGGTGGTCTTGAAATACAGGGCACCACGATGAACCTCGGAGATCAGCGCGTCGGCGTGTTCGCGGATCACCGGCTTGGTCAACACCGGCAGCTTCGCGTAGTCGCCGCGATCGCGGATGTCCGCGGGCGACGTCATGCCAGCGTCACCCCACCAGCGTCGATAGAACGGCACGTGCTCCCAGCAATGCGCGATCAGCGCCTGCAAGCGCGCCCATTGCAGCGCGGCGATCTCGTCGGCCGAGCGCCACTGGTCGCGTTCGTATGCACGCAGATAGGCCAGCGTCCCGCGTCGACGCAGACCGCTCTCGTAGGCCGGATACAGCACCCGACGGAACAAGGATTCGTAGAGACCGCTCACGTCGCGACTCCCACGGACGCGCGCGCGTGCGCCCAGCCCAGCAGGCGCGCACCGAAACGCGGGCGCCCGCGCAGCAGGCGCTGATGCAACTGCTGCATGTGCGCGATGTCGTTGCGCGACCAGCAGCCCAGCGCCAGGGTCAGCGGCAGATACAGCGTGGCCAGCCCGGCACCGATCGCCAGCTCGCCGAGCGGTGGCAGATGATGGTGCACCAGCAGCAGCGGCGCGGCCGAGAGCGCGCTCGCCAGGATCGTGCGCAGCAGCCGCCCCCAATCCGGCGCGGTGCCGCATTCGCGGATCGCGAGCGTGGTGTAGGTCGCGGCGTTGACCAGCGCCACCACCGAATAGGCGATCAGCGCGCCGCGCAGGCCGTCGACATGGATCAGCCAGGCGTCGAGCCCGAGCTTCAGCAGACCGCAGACCACGATCAGCGCCAGCACCGCGCGCTGGCGGTCGGCGCTGATCAGCAGGCTCGACGCA
>JAYRTK010000274.1:0-4741 GCA_041919595.1 Lysobacteraceae bacterium | reverse complement strand
GTCAGGGGTCGGCAACGGTTCGGTCATGCGCAGCAGGCTCGGTTTAGCGGACTCGTGGTGCTGTTTCGGTATCGCGTTCGCGATCAATCCATGAAAGTGAACCCGATCCCCGACCGCGACACCCCGTAATGGTCGAACCGCGACCGACCGCCTGTCGGGAGGCCGGTCGCGGGAATCTGTAAGCTTATACCAATCGCAGCGGGACTTACCAACACCCTCTGCTCAAAACTCCGCACGATACGTGACCGTATTGGGCGGCTTGGGCCTCACTTGCCGGGCTTGGCCAGGATGTTGTTCGCTTCCTGGGGCCGTTTGATGCCCTTGGCCAACGCTTCCCGGGCCGCGGCCTTCGCTTCGGTGAGACGGTCTTCGTTGACCAGGACCTTGGCCAGATTCAATGCGGCTTCGCCGTTGGTCGAGATCTTCGCGGCGCGGGTGTAGAAGTCGATCGCCTGGGCCACCTTCTCTTCAGCGTAATAATTCTGCGCGAGCACCGAATAATCGCCCGCCAGGGTCTGCGAGGGCGTGATCACGCCCTTGGCGACGCCGTCGAGCAGCACTTCCTCGGCTTCCTTGTATTTGCTGGCATTGAGGTAGGCGATGAACAGCATGCGGTAGGCGTTCACATCCTTCAGATTGCCCTGCTTGCGCGCGGTTTCGAGCAGCGCGTTGGCCTTCTCTTCGTTCTCGGCTTCCTGATACAGCGACACCGCGTTCAGGAGGATGTTGCTGTTGCCCGGATCGGCCGCGAGCAGCTTTTCGTACAGCGCGGCGCCCTCGGCGGCACGGCCGACGCGACTCATCACGAAGGCCTTGAGACCGACGGCCTGTTCGCTTTCGTTCTTGGTCTCGGTGAGATAGCGATCGATCCAGGTGAGCGCTTCCGGGTAGCGCTCGAGCTCGCTCAGGGTCACCGCCAGATTGAACATGATCTGGTAGTGGCCGTTGTTGTCGAGGCCATTGCTCTCGACCGACTTGCGGTAATAGTCCGCGCCCTTCGGCATGTCTTCGAGCTTGATCGCGGCGTTGCCGGCCAGCTGCGCGAGATAGCTCACGAGGTAGGGGTTCTGCGCGCTGGCGATGTAGGCGTCGACCTTGGGCAGCAGTTCGGCGTACTTGCCGGCGTCGAACAGCGCCTGCAGTTCGTTGGCGGTCTTGACGTCCTTCTGCGAGTTCTTCTTTTCCGGCGGCTTGCGGGTGGCCTGCGGGAACAGTTCGGGCTGCTGGTTGGCCTTGGCCGCGGCTTCGGCCTTGCGCTGACGCGCACGCTCGGAAGCGGCGGCGGCGCTGCCGGTGGCGGTGGTGGTCCGCGGCTTGTCTTCGTAGTCGTCGCCGACCTCCTGCGCCAGTGCGCTGCCGGCATGGGCGCAGCCGAGCAGCAGCGCGATCGCGGCGGTGAGGGCGGTGTTCGGAAGGACGCGAGCGGAGGAAGCGGTCATGAAGGTTCTCGGGGTCGGATGAACGTCGGAGACGGCACGATCGCCGTCGGGTGGGTGCGGATGCGCCGCGGAAAGTGTGGAACCTCGCCGGCGCGGACTCAACCGCAGTCCGGTCTGCGGCCGGCGGCACGGGCCTGTTCGTAGATCGGCATCAGGCTGTCGGCGCGGTCGCGCAGTTCGCCGATGCGCGATTTCGGATCGGGGTGGGTGGAGAGCCATTCCGGCGGACGGGCGCCGTTGTTGGCGGCGAGCATGTTCTGCCACAGATCCACGGCCTGGCGCGGGTCGAATCCGGCCCGCGCCATCAGTCGCTGGCCGACGACATCCGCCTCGTTTTCCTGCTGGCGCGTACCGGGCAGCAGGAAGCCGGCCTGAGCGAGGATGCTACCGCCCTGAACGGCGAGATCGGACCCTCCCTGGCCATAACGGGCGCCGGCAATCACCGCCAGCAGCTGGACCACGCCGGCCGCGCCGGCATGGCGGGTGACGCGCTCGTCGTGATGGCGTTCGACGACATGGCCGATTTCATGGCCGATCACCGCCGCCATCTGGTTCTGGTTGCGGGCCACGTCGAAGATCCCGGTGTTGACGCCGACCTTGCCGCCCGGCAACGCGAAGGCATTGGGATTCTTGTCGACGAACACCGCGGATTCCCAGCCGCCCTGCTGCCAGCGGGGCGGCAGCTCACGGGCGATCGCGTCGACCACGCAGCGCACGTACGCGGCCTGTTTCGCGTCCTTGGTGAGCGGTTTCGTGGTCTTCTGTTCCGCGAAGGCCCGCGCGCCGAGTTCGTCGAGCTGGGCCTGGGAATAGGCGCCGACATACTGCCGGCGACCGGTGGACGAGGTGGTGGTGGCGCAGGCCGCCAGCAGCACGGTGCAGGCCAGACCCGTGGCGATCATGGGAAGACGGCGCATCGGCATGGACATGGCGGCGACTCCGGGGATCGACGGGGGCTGATGTTGTAATCCGAAGCGGATTAACAATTCGTCAATCGGACCGCACCGGAGCGCCAAGCCGCGACGATGGTCGCACCCTCATCGCCGGGGCGACCGCGCGGCGCGGCCCGACGGGACGGCAAACGCCCGTCGCGGCCGCCGGGGGTCGACGCTCAGACGTCGAGATTCGCCACCTTCAGTGCGTTGTCCTCGATGAACTCGCGGCGCGGCTCGACCACATCGCCCATCAGCGTGCTGAAGATCTGGTCGGCGGCGACCGCATCCTCGATCCGCACCTGCAGCAGGCGGCGGGTGTCCGGATTCACCGTGGTTTCCCACAGCTGTTCGGGATTCATTTCGCCGAGGCCCTTGAAGCGCTGGATCTGGCGGCCCTTCTTCGCTTCCTCCAGCAGCCAGGCATGGGCCTGGGCGAAATCGGCGACCGGTTCCTCGCGGTTGCCGCGGACGATCTTCGCGCCGGCACCGAGCAGACCATGCAGTTTGTCGGCCGCATCATGCAGCGCACGCAGTTCGCCGTGCTCGAAACTGGTGGCGGACAGTTCGTGCACCGTGGTTTCGCCCATGTGGGTGCGGGTGACGATGAGCGCGGCGGGCTGCGTTTCGGCGGCGGCGCGCGCCTCGATCCGGAAACGCGGACGTCCCAGACCGGTGCGGTTGAGACGCGCCTGCAGCGCATCCAGCGGCGCGCGGTCGGCGGCGAGACGACCGAGGCTCGCGCCATCCAGGGGCTCGAAATCGATCAGCGCTTCCAGCAGCGCCGGATCGTAGCGGTAGGCGTTGCGGGCGATGGCGTCGCGGGCGCCGGCATAGGCCAGCAGCAGTCTCTCCAGGGCCACGCCGTCGATCGCGGGAACATCGGTGTCCGGCACCAGGCGCGCGTTGTCGACCGCGTTGTTGGCGAGGTACTGATCCAGCGCCGCATCGTCCTTCAGGTACAGCTCGTTCCTGCCCTGCTTGATCTTGTACAGCGGCGGCAGACCGATGTAGATGTGGCCGCGCTCGATCAGTTCCGGCATCTGCCGGTAGAAGAACGTCAGCAGCAGCGTGCGGATGTGCGAACCGTCGACGTCGGCGTCGGTCATGATGATGATGCGGTGATAGCGCAGCTTGTCCGGGTTGTATTCGTCCTTGCCGATGCCGGTGCCGAGCGCGGTGATCAGCGTGCCGACTTCCGCCGACGAGAGCATGCGATCGAAGCGCGCGCGTTCCACGTTGAGGATTTTTCCTCTGAGGGGCAGCACGGCCTGGTTGCGGCGGTTGCGGCCCTGCTTCGCCGAGCCGCCCGCCGAGTCGCCCTCGACGATGAACAGTTCGGACAGCGCGGGATCCTTTTCCTGGCAGTCGGCGAGCTTGCCGGGCAGGCCGGCGATGTCCAGCGCGCCCTTGCGGCGGGTGAGTTCGCGTGCCTTGCGCGCGGCTTCGCGGGCGCGCGCCGCGTCGACGACCTTCTCGCAGATCGCGCGCGCTTCCGCCGGATGCTCCTGCAGGAATTCCTCCAGCTTCGCGCCGAAGGTGCTTTCCACCACCGGCTTCACTTCGGAGCTGACCAGTTTTTCCTTGGTCTGCGAGGAGAAGCTCGGATCGGGCACCTTCACCGACAGCACCGCGATCAGGCCTTCGCGCATGTCGTCGCCGGACAGCGCGATCTTCGCCTGCCTGGCGATGCCGCTCTGCTCGATGTAATGCGTCAGCGTGCGCGTGAGCGCGGCGCGGAAGCCGGCCAGATGAGTACCGCCGTCCTTCTGCGGGATGTTGTTGGTGAAGCAGAACATCGTTTCCTGGTAGGCGTCGGTCCATTGCAGGGCCACGTCCACGACGATGTCGTTCTGCTCGCCGCTGACCGCGATCACGTTCGGATGCAGCGGGGTCTTCAGCTGCGCCAGATGTTCGACGAACGAGCGGATGCCGCCTTCGTACTGGAACACATCGCGTTTGGTCTCTCCGCGCTCGTCGGGACGTTCGTCGGTGAGCGTGATCTTCACGCCGGAATTCAGGAACGACAGCTCGCGCAGGCGCTTGGCGAGGATGTCGTAGTGGAACTCGACGTCGGTGAAGATCTCGATGGAAGGCTTGAAGCGCAGTTTCGTGCCGCGCTTCGGCGAGGGCTCCAGCTGCTTCAGCGGATACTGCGGTTCGCCGAGCGCGTATTCCTGCTCGTAGTGGTGGCCGTCGCGCCAGATCTCCAGCCAGAGTCTTTCCGACAGCGCATTCACCACCGACACGCCGACGCCGTGGAGACCGCCGGACACCTTGTAGCTGTTGTCGTCGAACTTGCCGCCGGCGTGCAGCACGGTGAGGATCACTTCCGCCGCCGAGACGCCCTCTTCCTTGTGGATGTCGACC
>JAYRTK010000273.1:0-4756 GCA_041919595.1 Lysobacteraceae bacterium | reverse complement strand
ATCGACGAACTGGAAGCGATGCTGGTCGAATGCACCGGCTACGACGCGGTGAGCCTGCAGCCGAACTCCGGCGCGCAGGGCGAATACGCCGGTCTGCTCGCGATCCGCGCGTATCACCAGTCGCGCGGCGAGAGCCACCGCGACATCTGCCTGATCCCGGAATCCGCCCACGGCACCAACCCGGCTTCGGCGCAGATGTGCAACATGCAGGTGGTGGTGACCAAGTGCGACGCGAACGGCAATGTCGACGTCGAGGACATCCGCCGCAACGCCGAGAAATACGGCGACCGCCTCGCCGCGATCATGATGACCTACCCGTCCACGCACGGCGTGTTCGAGGAAGACGTGGTCGAGATCTGCGAGATCGTCCACAAGCACGGCGGCCAGGTGTACACCGACGGCGCCAACATGAATGCCCTCGTCGGCGTGGCCAAGCCCGGCAAATGGGGCTCGGACGTCTCGCATCTCAACCTGCACAAGACGTTCTGCATTCCGCACGGCGGCGGCGGTCCGGGCGTCGGTCCGTGCGCGGTGAAGTCGCATCTCGCGCCGTTCCTGCCGAAGACCCTCGGCAACGAGGGCGCGGTGGGCATGGTCAGCGCCGCGTCGTTCGGATCGGCCTCGATCCTGCCGATCAGTTGGATGTACATCACGATGATGGGCGCCGCCGGTCTGCGTCGCGCCACCCAGGTCGCGCTGCTGAACGCGAACTACGTGGCGAAGCGTCTCGCCCCGCACTACAGGACCCTCTACACCGGCCGCAACGGCCTCGTCGCGCACGAATGCATCCTCGATCTGCGCCCGCTGAAGGATGCCACCGGCATTTCCGCCGAGGACGTGGCCAAGCGGCTCATCGACTTCGGCTTCCACGCCCCGACCCTGAGTTTCCCGGTCGCCGGCACGCTGATGGTCGAACCGACCGAATCCGAATCGCAGCACGAACTCGATCGCTTCATCGACGCGATGATCCAGATCCGCGACGAGATACGCGCGATCGAGGACGGCCGTCTGGATCGCGAGGACAATCCGCTGAAGCATGCGCCGCACACCGCGACCATGGTCGCCGGCAGCGAATGGACCCACGCCTATCCGCGCGAACTGGCCGCGTTCCCGCTGCCGGTGCTGAAGCAGCAGAAGTACTGGTCGCCGGTCGCCCGCGTCGACAACGTCTACGGCGACAAGAACGTGATGTGCGCCTGCATCCCGGTCGATGCATACAAGGAAGAAGCGGAGGCCTGAGGCCAATCATCCGCAACCATCGGCAACCGGAAGCCCCGCACTGCGGGGCTTCTTTTCTGGCGACGCGAAATGCGGCCATCCCTGGCCGCGATCGCGGGCCCTCGGGCCCGCCCTCCGCCCCGTCCTTCGGGCGATCAACGCATCCGACGCGACACGCGTCCGACGATCACCGCTCTTCGATCGGATCGACCGGCACCGGGTCGAGCACGTTCGAGCACTTCTGGCACTGGAACCACAGGCCCTGCGAGACGGTGTAGCCGTTCAGCGTGCTCAGGATCGAACTGGGGCCGGTGATCTTGGCCCAGGCGCCGCTGCCGTAGAAGGTCTTGCACACCTGATCGGAGGCATGGAAGGCCACGTAGTAGTGCGGATTGGCGACCCCGGACGGCACGCCGTGCGTCACCCACCAGTTGTTGAGCTGCACCGGGCTGAGGTACTGGCCCGGCCCCACGTTCACGACCTTCCCCGGCCAGCACGGGGGCACCGCCTGAGCGGTCGACACGCAGCCCACCGCCAGCAGTACCGACAAGACCAAACGCTTCATTGTTTCCTCCTTTCGACGCTCGTTGATTGCATGCCCGCCCTGGACGACGGGCATCTCGGCTTCCGGCCGATCGCTGCCGGAAACGCCATCGTCGTGACGGCGCCGGCGCAGTCTTGGGCAGCGTCGCGGCGACGGGAAGCGATTCCGCGGAAAACGTCCCCGGATCGTCCCGCAATCGTCCGCATCCGGTCGGAATCCCACCATGGCGACGGCACCGGCACGCGCCCCGCATCGTCGCGAGAGGAACGGAACGCCACAGGGATGGCCGGTCGGCGCATGCAGGCGGCCCGCCATCCGGTCACGGGATCATGACGATCCCGTGACGACAACCTGCTAGATTAGGCGGCGGCGATCTCGCGAACCGGTCCGGGGATGGACCGGACGCTGCCGGTCCACACCCGCAGGGATCGCACGCTCACACATCCAGACTCTCGGGGGAGAGACCAGCATGCCCGCACGCGCGACGCTCCGCGCCAACCGTCTTTGCATCGCCCTGATCGCCGCGCTGGCTCTGCCGGCCGCCGCCCAGGACACCGACACCACCACCGGCACGACCGCCGAAAAGGTCGACACCCTCGACCGCATCGCGGTCACCGGCACCCGCATCCGGCGCGCCGAAGCGGAAGAAGCGCTGCCGATCACGTCGTTCTCCAAGGCGGAGATCGACCAGTTGGGCATCACCTCGGCGGAACAACTGCTGATGACGCTCAACATCTCCGGCAACGGCTCGGACAATCTGGCCAGCAACGCCGGCATCGTCAACGAAGAGCAGCGCGGCAACAACGGCGTCTCCGGCGCCAACCTGCGCGGACAGGGCGCGGACGCGACCCTGGTCCTGCTCAACGGCCGACGCGTGGCGACCCACGGTCTGAAGGGTCGCGCGGTGGATCTGAACTCGATCCCGTTCGCCGCCCTCGATCGCGTCGAAGTGCTGCGCGACGGCGCATCCGCGATCTACGGCACCGACGCGATCGGCGGCGTGATCAACTTCATCACCCGGCGCGATTACCAGGGCCTCGAAGCCTCGGCGTTCGTCGATGTCACCGAAGCCGGCGGCGGCGACACCTATCGCACCAGCCTGCTGTTCGGCCATGGCGATCTCGACAGCGACGGCTGGAACGCGTTCGGCACGCTCAGCCTCAAGCGCAACACGATCCTGCGCGGCAGCGATCGCGATTTCTCCGACACCTTCCAGCCCGATCGCGGCCTGTCGCCGGACACGCGCGGCACCCCGTTCGCCACCGTCTTCAGTCTGGGCAGCAGCGGCGTCGGCGCCAGCAGCCTGCTGCGCAACGGCGTGCTCGACCCGGCCGGCGGCACCACGCGCCTGACCGCGGTGAACATCTTCAATCTTCCCGGCGCGGCGGGCTGCGAAGCCGCCGGTCCGGACATGGGCCCCTACGCCTACCGGCTGTGGAATTCGCCGGCCTCGCGCTACGCCTGCGCCTGGGACTACCCGGCCGCCGCGGTGATCCAGCAACCGCAGGACAGCGTCGACTTCGTCGGTCGCGCGACCTACCGCCTGGGCACCGCGCACGAAGCCTACGTCGAACTCACCGCCTCGCGGGTCGATGTCGCCAAGACCTTCGAACCGAACCAGATCTCGTCCAGCACCTCGACCGCGGCCACCGCGATGGGACCGAGCACCTGGTATCCGCTGAACCCGACCACCCAGACCACCTACGACGCCGTCTACAACGCGCTGTCGGGGTATTTCGGCGCCGGGCAGCTCAACTACGGCGCACCGATCGCCTATCGCTGGCGCTGCCTGCCCTGCGGCCCGCGCCAGATCGAGACCCGCACCGACAGCTACCGTTTCGTCGCCGGCATCGGCGGCATCCTCGAAGGCGGGCTGTTCGACGACTGGAGCTACGACATCGGTCTGACCCGCGCCAGCAGCCAGTCGGAATCCACGCTCGGCAGCGGTTTCCACTACACCGACGCGCTGCGCACGGCGCTGGGCAGCGGCGTGATCAATCCCTTCCTGGCGCCGGGACAGAGCCAATCGCCCGCGGCGATGGCCGCGCTGGCGGCGGCTTCGGCGAGGGGTGTGAAACTCTACGGCGGCGAATCGGTGGTGACCTCGCTGGATGCCTCGATCTCCGGCGACCTCGGCTTCTTCCGCCTGCCCGGCGGCAACGTCGCGATGGCGGCCGGCATCGATCTGCGCCGCGAGGAATTCCTGTTCGAGGGCGACCAGCGCACCAACCGTCGCGCGGTGTTCAACGCACCGTTCGACGACGCCAACGCGCTGGACAACGTGCGCCGCGACATCAAGGCCGCCTATCTGGAATTCCGCCTGCCGATCTTCTCGAACTTCGACCTCAACCTGGCCGGCCGCCACGACCGCTACAGCGGTTTCGGCGGTACCACCAATCCGAAGGTCTCGTTCAAGTACCGGCCGTTCGAGTGGCTGCTGTTCCGCGGCGCCTACAGCACCGGCTTCAAGGTGCCCAGCTTCAACCAGTTGTTCAACGGCGTCAGCGAAGTGCAGTACACCGGCCAGGATCTGGCGGATCCGAGCACCTGCCCCGACGGCGTGGCGCGGCCGAACGTGGCCGGCTGCGAAGTCATCCGCCCGGTCGAAATCTTCGGCGGCAAGGCCGACCTGACGCCCGAGGAGTCGACCCAGAAGAGCTTCGGTCTGGTCTATACGCCGATGGACCAGTTCAACATCGCGCTGGACTGGTGGGAGATCGAACGCGAGAACACGATCCGCTCGGCGCCGCGCGACGTACTCATCCGCTACTACGACCTGTTCCAGGACAACTGGATCCGCGACGCGAACGGCGACGTGGTGGCGATCGATCGTCGCTTCATCAACTCCGGCGGCAGCCTGATGCGCGGCATCGAACTCGATGCCAACCTCAGCGGCGAACTGGCCGGCGGCCGCTGGAACGTGAACCTCAACGGCAGCTACATCCACCAGTTCCACACCAAGGCGCTGGAAGCGCTGCCGTACTCGGGGAATCT
>JAYRTK010000272.1:0-4759 GCA_041919595.1 Lysobacteraceae bacterium | reverse complement strand
CGACGCCAACCCCGGCGCGCGGTGCGGGACGTTCACGGCATCGTCTCCCTGCCAAGGTCGCGTCATGCCCGATCCGCGTCCCACCCTGCTCGCGCTGGGTCTGCTGTTGGCCTCGCTGCCGGCGGCGGCCACGCCGCCGGCCCGCCCGGCGCCGACCACCGAAGAGGCCCGCGCCTTCCTGCTCAGCCTGCTGGTGAAATCGCCGTACCGGCTGCCGCCCGCGGCGCTGAACGGCGAAATCCGCTATCGGCTGCGGTTCGAGGGCGGGCAGGACTGGCGCATTCCCGACACCGGCGAGCAACGCGTGACCGCATCCGGCGACGCGCTCACCCTCGCGGTCTGCGCCGACTGCGGCGACGAAGCCGCACCGTCGGCGGACGACCTGCGGCGCTATCTGCGCGCCAACGCCTGGGTCCGCAGCGAGGATCGCAACGTCCGCGCCTTCGCCCGCAGCCACGGCCGCGGATTGTCGGTGCACACGCGGATGAAGACGCTGACCGCGGCGGTGCGCGCGCACATGACCGGACCGATCGACTATCGCCACTACCACGACGCCGCGACCGCGCTGCAGGAGCGCGGCGGCGACTGCACCGAGTACGCGGTGCTGCTCGCGGCGGGCGCGCGCGCACTGGGCATTCCGGCGCGGATCGCGCACGGTCTGGCCTATTCCGGACGGATGAGCGGGCAGCCGCACGTATTCAGCCCGCACGCCTGGGTGCAGGTCTGGGACGGCATGCGCTGGACGAGCTACGACGCGGCGCTGGGCGCGTTCGGTGCGGGGCACATCGTGCTGATCGTCGGCGACGGCGACCCCGGCGCCCTGCGCGGACTGAATCGTGCGATGCGCGATCTGCGCGTGGTCGATGCGGCCGGCATCCGGCGCACGGTCGCGCGGACCGATTGAACGTCGCCACCCCCGCCCGACGACATCGACGACGCACACACATCAACGCCGGCATCGTCATGCGATGCCGGCGTTGTCATGCCGCGAAGGTCAACGCCCGTCGCCGACGACCGGTTCCGTCGTCATCGGCAGTTCGGCCGCGGTGTCGGCGGAAGCGTCGATCCATTCGACCGCGGCGGGGTCCGACACGCCGCCCATGATCAGCACGTCAACTTCATCGATCGCAGGGACGTCCTCCGTCACCGCGGCGAGCGCATCGCGCACGGGCAGGGCCGGCACGCTGCGATCTTCCGGCAACGCCGCGTCCTGCGGATCGTTCACCGCGCCGACGACCAGCACTTCGTCGAGATCGCGCGGCGCTTCGCGGGCGATGCGGCTGCCGGTACGCGGTGCCGTCGCATCTCGCGTCGGCAACGACGGCGTGGTCGTGTCTTCCGGCAGCGCCGCGTCCTGCGGATCGTTCACCGCACCGACGACCAGCACTTCATCGAGATCGCGCGGGGCTTCGCGGGCGATGCGGCTGCCGGTCGTGGGCGCCGAACGCTCGGTCTGCGCGGCGGGGCGCGATTCGGTCGCAGCCGTCGGTTCGGCGGCATAGGCGCCGGCGGTGATCAGCGTGGCGGCGATCGCGACGCCGATGCGACCGACGCGACGCGGTGCGTGATACGACACACAGACCGGCCCGGTGGCTTGGGTGAACACCGCGCGGCGGGCCTCGGCGTCGAGTCCGTCGAGCCGGACCACCTCGTGGTCGCAGTGGCCACAGCGACCGTCCACGGCGCGCTGTTCGGCGGAGGTGAGGGGACAGGGGCGATCGATACGGGGAACGATGGACATGGGCGACTCCTGGGGTCTTCGGATGCGGAATTCCGCGATGCACGCGCACGGCCGCGTCGCGACCGTTCACAGCGGCTGAACGCGGCATGCGGCTGAACGGGGTTGAAACCGATTCCGCGTCATCGCGGCGCCCGCTGTCCCGCGGCCGGACGACGCGCCGTTCTCAGGCTCTGCGCCGGTAGCGGTGCAACATGAATGCCATGACGCCATTCCGACGTCCGCCGTGACCTTCGACGCTGGGCGCTCGCGCCCGCGCCGGGTAGCGTTCCCGTCCTCCTCCGCAGAGATCCTCCCCCCGATGAAACCTTTCATTCTTGCCGTCGCATTGTGCGGCGCGCTCGCCGTCCCCTTGTCCGCGACACCGGTCCACGCGGCCGCCGCGACCCCCGCGCCGGCCGCGAACCGCGCCGTCCCCGCCTGGGTCGCCACCAGCAACGGATACGCCCAGCTCCTGCTCACCGCGCAACTGCGCTTCCAGCCCGAATCGGCCACCTTCTTCGGCGTGCCCGGTTACGACGACAAGGTCGCCGATCTCGGTCCCGACAACGGTCCGCGCCTGCGTCGCGCGCTCGCCGACGCACGCGCGACGCTGATGGAAAAACTGCGGCTCGAACGCGATCACAACGTCCGCCAGGATCTGGAGATCATGATCGCCGCGACCGACGATGCGATCGAAGCCAGCGAAGTCTCCGAGCGGCTGCAACTGCCGTGGACCGATGCGCCGCAGGTGATCTTCGGCGGTCTGCGCGGACTGCTGTCCGACCAGACGCCCGCGGCGCGGCGCGATCGCGCGCTCGACCGGCTGAAGGCCTATGTCGGCATGACCCGCGGCGGCACGCCGCTCACCACCCTCGCCCGCCAGCGCTACGAGGAACGCGCCGGCGACACCGGTCTGCTGCGGCCGACGAAACTCGAGGTCGAACAGGCGCTCGCCAACGCCGATACCTACGCCAAGGGCATCCGCGAACTGTTCGCGAAATACCGGGTGAAGGGCAGCGAACCGGCGCTGAAGGCGCTCGACGCGCAGATCGCCGACTACACCGCGTGGGTGCGGAGCGACGTGCTGCCGCAGGCGCGTACCGATACCCGTCTGCCGCCGGAGCTGTACGCGCTGCAGCTCAAGCAGGTGGGCATCGACATTCCGCCGGAACTGCTGATCCAGCGCGCGCGTCTGGCCTTCATGGAAACCCGCGCGGCGATGGATCGGCTGGCGCCGCTGGTCGCGAAGGAGAAAGGCTTCGAAGCCACCGACTATCGCGGCGTGATCCGCGCGCTGAAACGCGACACCATCCCCAACGACCGGCTCGAAGCGCGTTATCGCACCGTGATCGACGCGATCGACCCGATCATCCGTCGCGAGCGCATCGTCGACGTGCCGAACCGGCCCATGATCATGCGTCTGGGCACCGCGGCCGAAAGCGCGGCGCAGCCGGCACCGCATTTCCTGCCGGCACCGCTGGTCGGCAATACCGGCCAGCAGGGCCAGTTCGTGCTGCCGATCAGCAACCCCGCGCTCGGCGGCAACGCCGAGACCTACGACGACTTCAACTATCCGTCGGTGGCGTGGACGCTGTCGGCGCACGAAGGCCGCCCGGGCCACGAGCTGCAGTTCACCGCGATGGTCGAACGCGGCGTCTCGCTGGCGCGCACCCTGTTCGCGTTCAATTCGGTGAACGTCGAAGGCTGGGCGCTCTACGCCGAGGCCGAGATGATTCCGCACGAACCGCTGGACGGCCAGCTGGTCGCGCTGCAGTTCCGGCTGCTGCGCGCCGCGCGGGCGATGCTCGACCCGATGCTCAATCTCGGCATGATCGACCGCGAACGCGCCGAGAAGGTGCTGATCGAGGACGTCGGACTGTCGAAGGCGATGGCGCGCCAGGAGCTGGACCGCTACACCTTCAACGCGCCCGGTCAGGCCGGCAGCTATTTCTACGGCTACGCGCGCATTCTCGAACTGCGCGCGGAAACCGAACTGGCGCTGGGCCGGAAATTCGACCGGCTGGCGTTCAACAACTTCCTGCTCGACCAGGGCCTGCTGCCGCCCGATCTGCTGGCGAAGGCGGTGCGCGAACAGTTCATCCCGGCGCAGCTGGCGAAACACTGAGCGCGAGCGGCGGAAGCGCCACCCCGCGTGGCGCTTCCGCCGGCGATCCGGCGCATCACGAACGATCGACGATCGACGCCCTGGGTCGCGTCGACGACCGTACGCGCCCACTCGCACTGCCCGCACCCGCGGTGCGGGCTCAACTCACCCGTTCCAGCATCCGCCGATGGCCGATGAGCCGCGCCCAGCGCGTGCCGAGGTCGATCCA
Source organism: Lysobacteraceae bacterium (assembly GCA_041919595.1). Taxonomy (GTDB): domain Bacteria; phylum Pseudomonadota; class Gammaproteobacteria; order Xanthomonadales; family Xanthomonadaceae; genus Lysobacter_I. The sequence continues at coordinate 706 of JAYRTK010000272.1, read as the reverse complement.
GCAGACGTAGGCGGCCTCGCCGGCGAGACGCAGCAGCATGGCCGGGTTCCAGCGCAGCGCGGGTTCGGCCGCGCACAGTTCCCAGTCGAAGCCGAGCTGGTGCGCGAAGAGCGCGCAGCGGGCGAGGTGGTAACGGCTGCTGATCAGGGTAACCGGGCCGCCGTGCGCGGTTCCGGCGAGCAGGACACGGGCATTGCGCAGGTTCTGCAGGGTGTCGCGCGACGCCGTCTCCAGCCGCAGCGGCGCGTCCGCGGACACGCCCTCGGCCAGCAGCGCCGCATGCGCGACCTCGGCTTCGGCCGGATGGCCCGGCGCGCTGCCGCCGAGCAGCACGATCATCCGCGGCGCCTGCAGGCGCCACAGATCGGCGGTCCGGGCGATGCGCGCGGCGAAGTCGGCGTCGAGGCGACCCCCGGGGGCATGCTTGCCGAACAGCAGCAGGGTCTCGCCGCGCGCCGGAACGGTCGGCGCGCGACGCGCGGTGCGCACGACATGGGCGAAGTAGCCCACGTACACCAACCCGGCGCTGAGCACGCAGGCGGCGCCGGCGACCAGGCCGGCATGCAGCACATCGCGGTCGAGGAACAGGCGGCGGCGGTGATCGAGACGGCTCACGGCGGCGGCTCGCGGCGCGGGCGGACACGGGCCGTGCAGGATACCCGGCGGGCCGGGACCGCGCGCGCCGCCGGCTCTACTCCGCCGTCCT
>JAYRTK010000271.1:0-4792 GCA_041919595.1 Lysobacteraceae bacterium | reverse complement strand
AACTGGCGATGCAGATCCTCGGCGGTTACGGATTCACCCGCGAATATCCGGTCGAGCAGAACTACCGCGACAATCGCATCAATCCGATCCATGAAGGCACCAACGGCATCCAGGCGCTGGATCTGCTCGGCCGCAAGGTGATGATGGACGACGGCGCCGCGCTCAGGTTGCTGATGGCGAAGATCGCGCAGACCTGCATCGAAGCCGGCAGCGACGATGTCCTGCGCCCGCTCGCAGACCAGCTGGCCACGCTGTCGAAACTGGTCATCGACGCCACCCGTGCCGCCGGTGCGCGCATGGCCACGGACAGGACACGGCTGGCGCTCGCCAACGCCTCGCACTACATGACCGCGCTCGGTCACGTCGTCGTCGGCTGGATGTGGCTGTGGCAGGCCATCGTCGCCCATCGCGAGATCGTCGACGCCTCGCCTTCGGACCGCGATTTCTATCTCGGCAAGCTCCAGGCCTGCCGCTTCTTCTTCGCGACCGAACTCCCGCTGGTCGAGCACCACGCCCGCCTCGTCCGCGACGCCGAACCGAGCGCGTTCGACATGCGTACCGAGTGGTTCTGAATCAGGACGTGCCGCTGCGCGCGGAGGGCGGCCCGATGCCGCCTTCCGCGCCGGCGGCTCATTTCTGGCGTGGCCCGGTATTGTTGTACTGGCGCTCGCCCATCTCCGTCTGATCCTGGGTGCTCAGATTCTGCCCCTGCTGATCCGTCACGAGACGCGAAGCGAACTGGGTCGTGTGGCCGAGCGATGACGTCGTATGGCTGTAGACCGCTTCCAAGTAGGCCTGCAGCACCTTCTCGTCCTTCAGGTTGTAGCCGTGTCTGACGACATCTTCGAACATGCTCGCCGCCGTGGCCGAGCCGGTACGGGTGATGTCCGCGACCGGATAGTTGAAGGACACCCGCATGTTCATGTTCTGGTTCAGCAGGGCCTGATCATTGCCGAAGGCATTGCCGATCGCCTCCTGCCATCTCGCCTTGTGCTGCGTCAACATCATGTCGCGTTCGTTCTGAGGCAATGCCGGCGCATTGGCGTTCGCCATCGTCAGTGACCTGTCGGCATTGTCGAACAACATCCGGTCCTGGATGTTCGGCATTTCCGACGTCAGCATGCCGGTGGCGATCCAGGAGAACTTGTTCGTATCGATGGTCGATGCCGGCTGCAGATGCTGCCGAGTGGTGTTGTCCAGACGGAGATCGTCGAGCAGTTCCCCGAGGTGCGTGTTCGGATGCGCGTTCGGATTCACGCGATGCCGCGCTGCGGCGGCCTGGGACAACCGAATGGGGTCGAGACTTTTCGGATCGGGATTCCCGTCGTCGCCAAGACGACCTCCGACTTCCATCAGCGCCTGCGCACCGGGGCCATGTTCGAAGTGGAACTGATGCTGCAAGCGCTGCGTGTGTTCCGCCGGAAGATTCAATTCATCCAGCACCTGCTGGAAGCTTTGTGCGAACGCCGCCGGATGCTGTTTCGGATCCGGATTCCGGATCCCGGATTTCTCAAGCTGATCCGTCAATCGGTCCTCGGCGAAAAACACGACCGGGTTCAGGCGGATACTGCCGGGATCGACGCGATCGGTTCCCGGGATCATCCTGCCATTGACCGCGCTGACGAACTCGCGATAGCTGTCCTGTTCCGATGGCGGGGACATGCCCTGATTGTTGTTGCCCATGCGATGGTTCTCCTGATGTGATGGCGACGCTTTCGACGACGGCACCCACCTGTACGCGACATTGTTGAGACGCATTCGCGTTGCGCCACGAAATCATAGTGCGGGCAGGCTGGTGCGCGTCAATCGCTGCGAGCGGAGTGATCGGCATGGGCCGGACGGATCCGGTCGATGCGTTGCGTCAACGGCGGAAATTCACGCATGCGATGCCGGTGCGGAATCCGGATCCACCCGCGATTCTATGCGGTGGCGCACGATCGCGCTCGTTTGATCGGAGCTTCTGCGCGTTCCAGCTGCGCCGGTCCACACGGTTTCGTACGCGTCGACCACGGAGATGGTGTTGCCGCTCAGGCTCCACGGGCATTTCCGCTGTCGTCCTGCCCTTCGGCGCATGGCCGTTGCCGGTCGTGCAGCGTTTTCGATACCGGGATGGAAGCCCGATCGGCCTGTCTGAAACGACAGGGCGGGCGATGGCGACAAGGCATCGGTTGCGCGAGTTTGTCCGCGCGACCTCAGCCCCCGCCGAGCGCCTGCACGATCTCGACGCTGTCCCCCTCGGCGAGGAGGTGTTCGCCGTGTCGACCACGGGGAATGATGTCGCCGTTGACCTCGACCGCCACCCGGCGGCCGGCGAGGCCTTGGGCGGCCAGAAGGTCGGCGAGGGAGCAGGGGGCTGGGAGGGCGAGAGGGGCGCCGTTGAGTCGGATATCCATGGGTGGATTGTAGGCGGTCTCTCCGGGCCGGACGGGGCGCCGAAGGGCGGCGGGCGGGGCGGGGCCGGTGGGCCGGCTGCGCACTTGAGCCGGGCCGGGCTTCGTGAAACCATGCCGCGACCATCCGGCGCCGTATCGCAGGAGCGCCGGGGTTGTCCGATTTTTTTCGCGTTTTCACCAGTTCGGGAGTGGGATCCATGTCGTTCAATCGTGGGGCCAAGCGGCCCATCCGCCATCTTTTGTCCGTTGCCGTGCTGACCGCGACCGCCGCGATCGCCGCCCCGGCTTCCGCCGCCGGTCCGTATTCGCAGACCGTGTTCTTCGGCGACAGCCTGACCGACAGCGGTTTCTTCCGTCCGCTGCTGCCGCTGACCGTGCGTCCGGTGACCGGTCAGTTCACCACCAATCCGGGCTTTGTCTGGTCGCAGTGGGTAGCCGATTACTACGGCACCCACGCCGATCCCAACGGCAACGGCCAGACCGGCACCAACTACGCCGCCGGCGGTGCCCGTGTCGGCGTGAACAGCAGCGGCGCGCTGGGCCCGATTCCGTCGCTGGCCACCCAGGTCAACAATTACCTCACCGCCAACGGCGGTCGCGCCGATCGCAATGCGCTGTACACCGTCTGGGGCGGTGCGAACGATCTGTTCGCGATCACCAGCGGCGGCGCCGATCCCGTCACCACCATCAGCTCGGCCGTGACCGCGGAGATCGGCATCGTCGGCACGCTGCAGAACGCCGGCGCGCGCTACATCCTGGTCCCGACCGTTCCCGACCTCGGCATCACCCCGGCGTTCCGCGCCCAGGGCGCGACCGCGCAGGCCACCGGCACCGCCTTGACGGTGAACTACAACACCGCGCTGTTCGGTGGGCTCGCCACCAACAATCTGCGCGTGATCCCGATCGACACCTTCACCCTGATCCGCGAAATCGTCGCGAATCCGGCCGCCTACGGGTTCAGCAACATCACCGGCACCGCCTGCCAGCCGCAGATCACCGCGAACTCGCTGACCTGCAATCCGACCAGCTACGTCACGCCGGATGCGCCGAACACCTATCTGTTCGCCGATGGCGTGCATCCGACCAGCCGGACGCACCAGATGCTCTCGGAGTACGTGATCTCGGTGCTCGAAGCGCCGCGCCAGAATCAGATCCTGAGCCACTCGGCGGCGGTGGTCGGTCGTGCCCGCGCCGATCGCGTGTCGGCGCATCTGGCCGGCAAGCCCGAGGGCGACGGCATGCGCTGGTGGGTGGACGCCCGCGGCGACTTCCAGCGCTACGACAACGGCAATCTCTACGACGGCGTCGCCCCGGCGATCACCGGCGGTGTCGACTGGACCAGCGGCAACTTCGTCTACGGCGCCTTCGGCGGTTTCGGCCGCAACTTCCAGAATTTCGGTCAGCGCCGCGGCGACTTCGAACAGCTCGACGCCACCCTCGGCGGCTTCGGCGGCTGGTACGGCGAGAAGTTCTGGGCCAACGGCCAGCTCAGCTACACCCAGCTGCGCTATGACGTCGATCGCGAAGTCTGGCTTGGCCCGGCCAAGCGCAGCCACAGCGGTTCGCCGGACGGCAGCAACCTGAGCTTCGGCGTCAACGCCGGCATGAATCTCGGTGGCGAGAAGCTGACCCACGGCCCGGTTCTCGGCCTGCTGATGCAGCGCATCGATATCGACGGCTACGCCGAGGACCAGCCGGCCCTGTCGACCTCGCTGGCCTATCAGGACCAGAGCTTCGACTCGATGATCACCAGCCTCGGCTGGCAGGCCAGCTACGAGATCAACGACCATCTGGCCCCGTACGCCCGCATGACCTGGGACAAGGAGCACGAGGACCAGCCGCGCGAAGTCTTCGCCCGCTCGCAGTCGATCGCCGGCAGCCTGCCCTACGCGGTCCCGGGCCTGGAATTCGACGACAGCTATCTGACCCTGCAGATGGGCGCCCGCACCGAACTGTTCGGCCTCGACGCCAACATCGGCGCCAGCGTCACCACCGCCCATGGCAATGGCAACGACGCGACCCTGTTCGCCACCTTCGGCAAGCAGTTCTGATGTCCCGGCCGGCGCGCGTCCCGCAGTTGCGGGCCGCGCCCGAGCCGCTAAACTGGACACCTCCGCGGGTGTAGTTCAATGGTAGAACTGCAGCTTCCCAAGCTGCTAGCGTGGGTTCGATTCCCATCGCCCGCTCCACCGCATCATTCTGCGGACTTCCGCAGAAATCCAAGAGAGTCTGCAAGTCGTTGCCACACAAGGACTTTTCCTCTCTTTGACGTTCTGCCGTAGTCCACTGCGATCCGCCTACAGCCGGGACTTTTAAGTCCACAAACAAGTCCATTTTTGCGGGCGCGGCTGATTCCGGATTGTTGATGGAGGGGCGAGGTCGACGTGACCAGCATCTGG
>JAYRTK010000270.1:0-4794 GCA_041919595.1 Lysobacteraceae bacterium | reverse complement strand
GGACATGCCGCACCATACCTCGCTCATCGCGATGCTCTGCATCGGATTCGTGCTGGCCTTCATTTTCGGCCTGCTCGCCCATCGTCTGCGCTTCTCGCCGATCGTCGGCTACCTGCTCGCGGGCGTGCTGGTGGGTCCTTACACGCCGGGGTTCGTCGGTGACGAAACCCTCGCTCCGCAGCTCGCCGAGATCGGCGTGATCCTGCTGATGTTCGGCGTCGGTCTGCACTTCTCGATGCGCGATCTCATGGACGTGCGCCGGATCGCGGTGCCGGGCGCGATCGTGCAGATGGCCGCGGCCACCGCCATGGGCTGGTTCCTCGGCACGCGCCTCGGCTGGTCGAACGCGGAAAGCCTGATTTTCGGCCTGTCATTGTCGGTGGCGAGCACCGTCGTGCTCCTGCGCGCGCTCGAGACCGCGCGACTGCTGGACAGCGAACGCGGCCGCATCGCGATCGGCTGGCTCATCGTCGAGGATCTGGCGATGGTGCTCGCGCTGGTGCTGGTTCCCGCGTTCGCCGCGAACGGCGGCGCCAACACCGGCGGCATCGGCACCGCGCTGCTCATGACGCTGCTGAAGGTCGGCGGCTTCGTCGCGCTGATGCTGCTCGTCGGCCGACGCATGCTGCCCTGGCTGCTGGAACGCGTCGCCGGCACCGGTTCGCGCGAACTGTTCACCCTGTTCGTACTGGCCTGCGCGATGGGCATCGCCTTCGGCGCGGCGGAACTGTTCGGCGTCTCGTTCGCGCTCGGGGCGTTCTTCGCCGGCATGCTGCTCAACGAATCGCCGTTCGGGCACAAGGCCGCGGAAGATTCGCTGCCGCTGCGCGACGCCTTCGCGGTGCTGTTCTTCGTGTCGGTGGGCATGCTGTTCGATCCGATGATCCTCGTCCGGCATCCGCTGATGGTGCTGGAAACGCTGGGCATCATCGTGATCGGCAAGTCGCTGGCCGCCTGGGCGGTGGTGCGGATGCTCGGCAAGAACAACGACATCGCGCTGACCATCGCCGCCAGCCTCGCGCAGATCGGCGAGTTCTCCTTCATCCTGATCGGACTGGGCGCTTCGCTCGGGCTGATGTCGGACGAATCGCGCGATCTCATCCTCGCCGGCGCGATCCTGTCCATCCTGATCAACCCCCCGCTGTTCGCGCTGATGACGCGACGCACGCGCAAACCCGAAACGGCACCGACCGCCACGCGCCCGCCGAAAGGCCATGTCCTGCTGATCGGCTATGGCCGCGTCGGCATCAAGCTGGCGGAAGTGCTGCAGCGCGCGGGCGTGCCGTTCATGGTCATCGACACCGACGGCGACAAGGTGATCAATGCCCGGTCCGCGGGATACACCGCGATCCGCGGCAACGCCGCCGACGACGCGGTGCTGGCGGAAGCGATGCCAGGGGAAGCTGCACTCGCGGTACTGACCATCCCCGACCCGCTGGAAGCCGGGAAAGTGGCGCAGCGGCTGAAACAGGGCGCCACGCCCATTCCGGTGCTCGCCCGCGCGCACAGCGACGAGGCGGTCAAACATCTGCTGCAGCGCGGCGCCGATGCCGCGCTGCTGGCGGAACACGCGCTGGCCCATTCGCTGGGCGAAATGATCACGGCGATGCCGCAGTACCGCAGCGGCCCCCTGCGATCCGCGGCGGGCTGACGCCGGACGGACGGCCGACCTTCAGGCGCGGCGCGCCCTGCGCCTCAGCGCGCGCTGATGGTGAACTTGCTGAAGGCCACGCCGAGGGACCAGCCCTTGCCCTTCCCTGCCAGCGCCAGCGAGACCTTGCCGTTGGTCATCGCCTGGCCCGACGCGCTTTTCTCGGCCGCGGCATGCGCTTCGGCGGTCGCATAGCTGCCGAGCACGTCGCGGATGTCGTCGACGTTCGCGAACTCGCCGAAACCGTTCTGGATCTTGTACTTGCCGAAGGTGAGGCCGCCGCCCTTGGTCTCGATGCGCACCGACATGCGCTGGCCGTTGCTGCAGTGGATATCGCCGGTACCGCTTGCGGTCTTGTAGAACACGGACCAGCCGGAGATGTTGTAGGTCATCTTGCAGGTGAGGTCGCCGGCCATCGCCGTCGGCGCGGCGATCAACGCCAGGCTCAGGGCCAGACCACGGAAGAAGTGAGCGCGCATCGGGGACTCCTGGGACGGGGATCGACGGACAGCCTGCACCGGCGACCATGAATCCCGGGCAAGCCGCGGAGCCAGGCCCGAGATCGTGCAGGATATCGCTAGAATCGTGCGATTCGCCGCAGACCGCCCGCAGACCCGCATGGACACCTCCCACGACACCCCCGCCCTGCCGCCGCAACTCGACCCGGTCGAAGCCCGGATTCTCGGCAGTCTGGTCGAAAAGGCCGCGACGACCCCGGACGTGTATCCGTTGACGCTGAACAACATCGTCCTGGCCTGCAACCAGAAAACCGCGCGCGAGCCGATGATGACGCTCTCGGCCGGCGAAGTCGGACACGCGCTGCGACAGCTCGAACCGCGCGGCCTGGTGAAGTCCGAATACGGTGCGCGCAGCGAGCGTTATCTCCATCGTCTGGACCGCGTCTACGACCTCACCCCCGCGCAGACCTGCCTGCTCTCGCTGCTGCTGCTGCGCGGCCCGCAAACGCTGCACGAGTTGCTCGCCCGCAGCGAACGACAGCACCGCTTCGCCGATGCCCAGGACGTCCTGCACGCGCTGGAACGGCTGGCCGAACGCGCCGCGCCGCTGGTACGCCGGCTGCCGCGCGGCCCGGGCCAGCGCGAAGACCGCTACGCGCATCTGCTCAGCGGTGAGCCGACGCTGCCCGAACGTGGTGCGGAAAGCGCCACGTCGCGCGGCCACGACGTGGCGGCGACCGACGCGCTGCTGGCCCGGATCGAGGCGCTGGAAGCGCGGGTCGCCGCACTGGAAGCCGGACACGCGCCCGCGGACTGACCGCCGCGGCGATCAACGACCGGCGTGCTGCACGAAGGCTTCGATCATCGCGACGTGGGCGCGGATCCGGCTTGCGATCGGCTGCAGCCCCGGTGTTTCGGTGCAGGCCGCGCAGGCCGCCCCCAGCGCCATCGCCCAGGACTCGAACGAACTGTCGTAGTGGTTGAACACGATGCCGTCGCGCACCGTGCAGCCATCGACGTCGCCGTCGGGATGGCAGGGAATGACCGCCGCATTGGCGTCACGCAGCGCGGTGCCAAAACGACCGGGCGCCGCACCGTCTTCGTAGGCGTAGACGTAGCCGCCCGCGACATCGACATCCTCGTGACAGGACAGCACGCCGTCACCGCCGAGCGCGGCGATCCGCGCGGCCTGCGCCAGCAACAACCGGCCTTCGACACTCGGCGCGACCCCGTCGATCTCGGGACGAAAGCCACGATTCGGGTTCTCGCCGGCGTCGTTGAAACGGCGCCCGACCGAGAATCCGCTGGCGTTGACCAGAGGCAGGAAGGCGAGATCGGCCATCGCGAACAGCGCCGGATCGCCGTGTTCGAGCACCTGCAGCAAGGCCCAGGGTCCGGCCGCCTCTTCGCCATGGAACCCGGACGCGATCAGCAGACGGCGCGATCCGGCGGAACGCTCCGGCGTCAGCAACCACAGCGGCCGCCCGAACGCATCGCCCAGCGATTCGCGTCGCAGGCCGCGCCGCTCGGCTGCGGCCGCGAGTCGTCGCTGATAGAGATCCCCGTCGTTGCTGGCGCCGCCATCGGGCAACGTCCAGATCAAGGGCGGTGTCGGCGCGTGTGCCGGCGAAGCGACTTCCATTTCCTGCAGCATGTCCCGGACCTGCGTTTTCCCCGAATGTAGCAGCGCCTCCCGCGCCGCTCAAGCGCGACATCGGGCGCGATCGCGATCAGGATCCGGCCGCCTCGCCGGCCGTACTCGGCCCGGAGGATTCAGCCTGCTGACGGGCGCATCCGCGCCAGCGCGGCCGCGACGCGCGCCGCGACCTGCGGATCGTCGAGGTAGCCGACGATGCCATGACGATTGTCGGTCGGGTTGTCGACCCCATCGTGGTTGACGATGCCCGGGGTGGCCGGGAAATGCGCGTCGTCGAGCGGATTCAACGCGACGATGTCGCGCCGGTCGTAGGCATTGAACCAGCCGTCGTGACCTGCGGGATTCTCCAGGACACCGAGCGCGCCCGCCACCGTGTGCAGCCCGAGCGGCGAACCGGCGGTGATGAAACCGACGAGGCGCAGATCGCGTCGCCGCTGCAGCATCCGGTAGGCGACCACGCTGCCCAGCGAATGGCCGATCACCAGCGTCGGCGCCTCGCGGTCCGCATCGACGACCGCATCGACGAGGTCGTCGACGACGGCCGCCGTGCGTTCGTCGTGCAGATAGAGATACACATCGCGCAGGAAGATCTCGATCGTGAACTCCGCCATCGGCGTCAGTCTGCGGTCGATCGCGCGGGCGATGGCGCGCACCCACCACCAGTTCTGCGGGCCGTGCCGCTGCGTCGCCCCGGGTGCGATCTGCGCCTCGATCTCCGCGTCCGCGATACCGGCACCGATGCGGATCTCCTCGAGCGTCGCGCGCAGGAAGGCGGCGTATGCGGGATCCGCCGGCGCGCCCGCCGCCATCGCGCGCGATGCGCCGACGCTCCGGTCGAGCGCATCGCCGTAGTAGGGAAAACCGAAGGTCGCATCCGCCGGCCAGGACAACCCCGCGCGCGCATACCCGCGGCGCAGCGTGTCGATCCATGTCTGCGCCAACCGCGCCGGATCCTGCCCGCCCTGCGATCGCCCGTGAATCATCAGGATCCGCACCGCCTGCCGCTCTTCCAACCAGCCTTCTCCTCC
>JAYRTK010000269.1:0-4825 GCA_041919595.1 Lysobacteraceae bacterium | reverse complement strand
TCACATCGCGCGGGTCATACCGGGCCTCGGGAACGCAGGATGGGTGCCTTCATCCCGCCGCGGAATACCGAAGATCTGGAACACTGCGTCGTGCCAGGGTTTCCCTGCGAACAGGGGGACCCGTCCATGTGGCAAGACAATGCGCTCAAGCCGTTGTCGGATGCAAGAGCAGACGCAATTTTCGGGCCATCGTCGGAACCGCTGCACCGGAGCTGGGGACGCGGTCAGGCTTTTTCCATGGTGCACAGCAGCGGATGCTGGTTCAATCGAGCGTATTCGTTCACCTGGGCGACCTTGGACTCGGCGATCTCCCGGGTGAACACGCCGCACACGCCCCGGCCGCGGGTGTGGACATGGAGCATGATCTGGGTGGCCTTTTCGAGGTTCATGCTGAAGAAGCGCATGAGAACCTCGACCACGAAGTCCATCGGCGTGTAGTCGTCGTTCAGCAGCATCACGGAATAGAGCGGCGGTCGCGCCAGTTCCGGTTCCCCGGTCTCGACGGCGACGCCATGTTCGTGATCGTGTTCGTGCTGTGGGGCCATCGGGCAATTATACGGGGCCGGCGCGCCACGCGGACCGGCGACGGATGGCCCGCTCCTCGTCGCGTCCCGATCCGGAAGGCGCGATGGGGATCGGCACGCCCGGAATGACGCGGTCGATCCGTCGGCCGGGATCGCGTCCGACTCGCGCCCGTGGACGACGATCCGTCCGTCGGCACACAATGGGCGGTCGAAGCGGCCACCCCGGCCGCTCACCCAGGGGCCATCCATGTCGAAGTTCGTTCGTTCCGTGTTTTGCGCCGGTCTGCTCAGCACCGTCGCCCTCGTTCCGGTCGCGCAGGCCCAGGACGCATCGGTCAAATCGCGTCTTGATGCCCAGGGCATCAAGTACGAAGTCGATGGTGATGGTGATTTCAAGGTCACCTACAACTATTCGAAGGAAGGCCGCACCCAGCTGGTCTTCGTCGGCGGCAAGACCGAATCGGTCGCCGGTTACACCGTGCGCGAGATCTTCTCGCCCGCCGCGCGGATCGAGAAGGACGGCATCAACGGCGCCAAGGCGCTGGAACTGTTGACCGAGAGCCGCCGCAACAAGCTCGGCAGCTGGGAAATCGGCGGCGACGTGCTGTATTTCGTGATCAAGCTGCCCGACAACATCAGCGGCAAGCAGCTGGAAGCGGCCATGGACATCGCCGCCGAGACCGCCGACGACATGGAAATCGAGTTCAGCGGCGATCGCGACGATCTGTAATCCGGTCCGCATCGCATGAGCTATCGCGAAGGGCGTTTCTGGCAACCGGACGTGACCGTGGCCACGGTCGTGGTCTCCGACGGGCGCCTGCTCTGCGTCGAGGAACGCGTGAACGGTCGGCTGGTGCTCAATCAGCCGGCCGGACACCTCGAACCCGATGAAACTCTCGCCGATGCCGCCCTGCGCGAGACGCGCGAGGAAACCGGCTGGGACGTGCGCCTGACCGCCTTTCTCGGTGCCTATCAGTGGAAGGCACCGGAAACCGGGCGGCATTACCTGCGATTCGCCTTCGCCGCCGAGCCCGAGCGGCACGATCCCGGGCGCCCGCTCGACGAAGGCATCGTCCGTGCGCTGTGGATGACGCCGCAGGAGCTGCAGGACGCCCAGGATCGCCACCGCAGCCCACTGGTGTGGCGGGTGGTGGCCGATCATCTCGCCGGGCACCGCTCGCCGCTCGATCTGCTGCAACATCTGGCCTGAGGCCGGCGCATGGCGTCTCCACGCATCATCGTCGGCGTGTCCGGCGGCGTCGATTCCTCGGTCGCCGCGCTGCTGTTGCGCGACCAGGCCCGGCGCGATCCCACGCGCCCGGTCGCCGGTCTGTTCATGACCAACTGGGCCGACGACGGCAGCGGCGACTGCCGCGCCGAGGACGATCGCCGCGATGCGGTCGCGGTCTGCGGCCGACTGGGCATCCCGATCCATTTCCGCGATTTCTCGAAGGAATACTGGGCCGGCGTCTTCGAGCATTTCCTGGCCGAATACGCTGCCGGGCGCACGCCGAACCCGGACGTGCTGTGCAACCGCGAGATCAAGTTCAAGTATTTCCTCGACGCCGCGCATGCGCTCGGCGCCGAGTGCATCGCCACCGGCCACTACGCCCGGGTACACAGGGCCGGCCGCGACTGGCGGCTGCTGCGGGCCGCCGACCGCAACAAGGACCAGAGCTATTTCCTCCATCAGCTCGGGCAGGCGCAGTTGGCGGCGACCCTGTTCCCGCTCGGTGAGCTGGCCAAACCCGATGTGCGCAGGATCGCCGCCGAAGCAGGGCTGCCGACCGCCGCCAAGAAGGATTCCACCGGCATCTGCTTCATCGGCGAGCGCGATTTCCGCGAATTCCTCGGCCGCTATCTGCCCGCGAAACCGGGACCGATGATCACGCCGGACGGGCGCAAGGTCGGCGAGCACGCCGGCGTGTTCTATTTCACCCTGGGCCAGCGCGAGGGCCTGCACATCGGCGGCGTGAGGGGCTTCGCCGCCGCGCCGTGGTTCGTGGTCGGCAAGCGGGTGCGCGACAACACGCTCATCGTCGACCAGGGCACGGATTCCCCGTATCTGTTCTCGAACCGGCTGTGGACCGAGACCGCGCACTGGATCGCCGGCGCGCCGCCGGCCGCGCGTTTCGCCTGCACCGCGCAGACCCGCTACCGTCAGCAGGACGAGCCCTGCGAGGTCGAAGTCCGCGACGACGGCACCGTCGCGGCCGCCTTCGCCCGCCCGCAGCGCGCGGTCACGCCCGGGCAGTCGCTGGTCCTGTACGACGGGGAGATCTGTCTCGGCGGCGCGGTGATCGCCGCCACGGACGCGCCGCTCGAACGCGAGCAGAGCGATCTGCGGACCTGACCGCGGGCCGCAGTCCCGTTATCCTGTCGCCATGGATATGCGTTCCCGAATTCTCGCGCTCGCCGGCATGCTGCAGGCACTCAAACTGGTCCGTCAGATCGCCGACACCGGCCATGCCGACGCCGCGACCGAACGGATCGCGCTCGACAGCGTGTTCCGGATCGACGCCGATTCCGTCGATGCGGTCTACGGCGGCGCCCATGCGCTGCGCGCCGGCCTGATGCTGTTCCGCGACTATCTGACCGATCGCAGCGGCGATGAAGCCCTGCCCAAGCTGGGCATGGCGATCCTGCAGATCGAACGCCGGTTCGTCGCCGACGGCGCCCTCGCCGGACACGTGCTGGACGGCATCCGGGCGATCGAAGACATCGCCCGGCGCCAGGGGTGCATGCATCCGGATGCGATCTCGCGCCTCGGCCAGTTGTACGCCGAGACGATCAGCCATCTGCGGCCGAAGGTCATCGTCCAGGGCAACCCGCATTACCTGCAGCAGCCCGAGGTCGTGGCCGAGATCCGCGCCCTGCTCCTCGCCGCGCTGCGCTCCGCGGTGCTGTGGCGGCAGATGGGCGGAACGATGTGGGACTTCGTGTTCCGTCGCCGCGCGATGATGGCGGCGGTGGAAGACGCCCTGGACTGAGCGCGGCCGGCCTCGTCCGCAGGTCGTTGAACGACGCGCCTCCCGGGCCTTGTTAAGGCTGATTTAAGTTTCGCGGAACAGCGTGGGACATCCATCGACAGGAGATGTCCGATGTCCAATGCCCGTCCCGCCGGCACCGCGCTGCTGGCGTTCTCCCTGCTGGCCGCCGGCTGCAGTCGCGAAGCCACACCGCCGCCTGCGTCGTCACCGCCGCCGGCCGCCGCGCCCGCGCGCACGGCGGCCGGACCCGCGGCCGATCCCGCGCTGCTCGCGCAGGCCCAATCCCTGTTCAAGCCGATTCCCGACAAGGCGCCGGACCCGGCCGGCAATCCGGTGACCACGGAGAAGATCGCGCTCGGCAAGATGCTCTATTTCGACGGCCGCCTCTCCTCCAGTGGCGTCATCAGCTGCAATTCGTGCCACAACGTCGGCATGGGTGGCATCGACGGCGTGCCGACCTCCATCGGTCACGGGTTCCAGAAGGGCCCGCGCAACGCGCCGACGGTCTACAACGCGGTGTTCAACGTGGCCCAGTTCTGGGACGGCCGCGCCGAAGACCTCAAGGCGCAGGCCAAGGGGCCGGTACAGGCGGGCGTGGAGATGAACAACACGCCGGAGGTGGTGGAAGCCACCCTGAAGTCGATGCCCGGCTACGTGTTGGCGTTCCAGGCGGCGTTCCCGCAGGATCGATCGCCGATCAGTTTCGACAACATGGCGAAGGCGATCGAGGCCTTCGAGACCACGCTGATCACGCCCGGTGCGCCGTTCGACGCGTTCCTGAAAGGCGATGCGCACGCGCTCACCGCGGACCAGCAGGCGGGACTGAAACTCTTCATGGACAAGGGCTGCGCGAGTTGCCACAACGGCATCAACCTCGGTGGTCAGGCGTATTTCCCGTTCGGTGTGGTGCACGCCCCGGCGGATGCGGTGCGCCCGGCCGGCGATCGCGGCCGTTTCGCGGTGACCCAATCGCAGGCCGACGAGTACGTCTTCCGCGCCGCGCCGCTGCGCAACATCGCCGCCACCGCGCCGTATTTCCATTCCGGGAACGTATGGAAACTGCAGGAAGCGGTGACGATCATGGGCGACGCGCAGTTGGGCGCGACACTGGCGCCGGATGAAGCCGAGAAGATCCATCTGTTCCTGCACACGCTGACCGCGCCGATTCCGAAGATCGACTATCCGGAATTGCCCGAACGCGCGGACAGCACGCCGCTGCCCGCCAAGGGCTGAACATCGGTCGTGCGCGATCGCCCGCGGGAGCCCAACGCCCGCGGGCGATCGCGTTTTAAAGTGTGCGCCCCTGTGCAC
>JAYRTK010000268.1:0-4832 GCA_041919595.1 Lysobacteraceae bacterium | reverse complement strand
CCATCCGGTCGCCGAACTCGAACAGGTGCCGGCCTTCGATGTCGCGATCGATTTCAGCCTGCCCGTGGCCTTCGACGCCCTCCTCGCGCTCTGCGCCCGGCGCGGCAGCGCCCTGGTCTCCGGGACCACCGGGCTGGCGGGGCAGCAGAAAGCGGCGCTGGACGCCGCGGCCCGGTTCATTCCGGCGCTGTGGTCGGCCAATTTCAGCCTCGGCGTGGCGGTCCTGGAAGCGCTGGTCGAACAGGCCGCCGGCGCGCTGCAGGGCTGGGATTGCGACATCGTCGAAGCGCACCACACCCGCAAGCTGGACGCGCCGTCCGGCACCGCATTGAGCCTCGGCGCGGCCGCCCAGCGCGGTGGCGCCGACCCGCGCTACGCCAGCCTGCGCGCCGGCGACATCGTCGGCGAGCATCTGGTCCAGTTCGCGGGCATCGGCGAGCGGATCGAACTGGTGCATCGCGCCACCAGCCGCGAAATCTTCGCCCGCGGCGCCCTGCATGCCGCGGCCCGCCTGGTCGGACGCCCCGCAGGCGTCTACCGGATTCGCGACCTGCTCTGAACCGCGGTGCCGGCGGCGGCGCGGATCGCGGCACGCGGCGGTGTCTTCTGTCGGGCATCCGTGCATGACGGCCGCTTTCCCGTGGTCATTTCCCAGTCTTTCACGGACGATCGGGGCGATTCCCGCAGTGCGACCGCAACCGTGATCGATCTCACGGACGGCCCGCGGAGGCGGGCGCATGGTCGGTGCCGGCGTTTCCGCCGGGGCCCATCGTGGCGGCGGCGGACGCCCATCGGCGCTGCGGACGGTATCGCCGGACCGGAGCGTTCCGATCATCCCCTGGTCGATCGTCGAGAAAAGGAGGTTTCGCCATGTCATCGCGTTTCCATCATGCTCGCCGCACCGTTCTGGCCGCCGCGCTGGCGGCCGTCTGCGCGACCGCGCCCGCCTGGGCGGCCGGACGCATCCATCTCCAACCCCTGAGCGATGGCGTGCCGGTCGACGGATTCATCGTCGGCTATCGCCCCGGCAGCGCGGCCAAGTCGAGCGCCGCGCATCTGCAGCACTCGCTCGATGCCGCCACCCGGGCGGCCTTCGGCCGCAACCGTCCGGTGACCGCGAAGCGCGAACGCACGCTCGGCATCGGCGCCGAGCTGATCCGGACGAGCCGTCCGCTGGATCGGGGCGATGCGGAAACCCTGATGCGCCGGATCGCGGCCGATCCTTCAGTCGCCTACATCGAACCGAACATCCGTCTGCATCCGGTGCTGACCCCGAACGATCCGCAGTTTTCTTCACAGTACGGATTCGGCACCGGCGCTGGCGGCAGCAAGGCGACGCTGGCCTGGGACACCGGCCACACCGGTGCCGGCGTGATCGTCGCGGTCATCGATACCGGCATCACTTCGCATCCCGATCTCGCCGCCAACGTGCTCGCCGGTGGCTACGACTTCATCAGCACCGCGAGCATCGCCAACGATGGCGGCGGACGCGACGCAGATCCGTCCGATCCCGGTGACTGGCAGACGCTGTTCCAGTGCGGATTCGCCAATCCGATGCCGCGCAATTCGAGTTGGCACGGCACCCATGTCGCGGGCACGATCGCGGCCGTGACCAACAACGCGACCGGCGTCGCCGGCATGGCGTTCGGCGCGAAGGTTCTGCCGGTGCGGGTGCTCGGCCGCTGCGGCGGCAACCTGTCGGACATCATCGACGCCATCGTCTGGTCGTCCGGTGGAACGGTAGCCGGCGTGCCCGCGGTCGGCGCCAACAAGGCCCACGTCATCAACATGAGCCTCGGCGGCAGCGGCGGTTGCAGCACCGCGATGCAGAACGCCATCAACGGCGCGGTTTCGCGCGGCACGACGGTCGTGGTGGCGGCCGGCAACAGCAACGCGAACGTCTCCGGTTTCACGCCCGCCAGCTGCGCGGACGTCATCGCGGTCGGCGCCACCGATTCGGCCGGTGCCAAGGCCAGCTTTTCGAACTATGGCGCCGGCGTGGATGTGTCCGGACCCGGCGTGAGCATTCTTTCCACGATCAACCTCGGCACCACCACGCCGGGGGCTGCCGGTTACACCAACTACAGCGGCACGTCGATGGCGTCGCCGCACGTGGCCGGTGTCGTGGCGCTGATGTTGTCCCATCCGGGCCCGGATCCGACTCCCGTTCAGGTCGAGACGCTGATCAAGACCAGCGCCCGGCCTTTCGGTGTCGCACCGCCGCAACCGATCGGCACCGGGATCGTCGACGCGCTGGCGGCGATGCTCGCCACGGAAGTGCTCGGTTCACTCTGACGGCCCCGCGGGCCCGGCCCGCGGATCGTACCGCGCGGACTCCCGACGCCCGGGAGTCCGCTTTTTTTGCGGCGCAACAAATTCCGCTGGCGAAGACCGGCGACGGCCGGTACAATTCTCGCTCGCCTGACTCCTGAAGCCACGGGCCGGTTGAAAACCGCGCCCGGGGCTTTGTGCAACCTGAAGCAGCCCAGCAAAGGCGAACTCCGTGACCGAAACCGCAATCCTGGTCCTCGAAGACGGCACCGTATTCGAGGGTCTTTCCGTAGGCGCGCCCGGCCTGTCCGTGGGCGAGGTCGTGTTCAACACCGCGATCACCGGCTATCAGGAAATCCTGACCGACCCGTCCTACGCGCGCCAGCTGGTCACACTGACCTATCCGCATATCGGCAATACCGGCTGCACCGATCTCGACGACGAAGCCGGCAAGGTCTGGGCGTCCGGTCTGATCGTGCGCAATGTCCCGCGCCGCCCCAGCAACTGGCGCAGCGAAATCTCCCTGCCGGAATGGCTGAAGGCCCGCGGCATCGTCGCGATCGCCGAGATCGACACCCGCAAGCTCACGCGCGTGCTGCGCGACCGCGGTGCCCAGAACGGCGCGGTGATGGCCGGCGACATCGATGTCGACAGGGCGCTGGAAGCCGCGCGCAAATTCCCCGGCCTCAAGGGCATGGATCTGGCGAAGGTGGTCACGACCGGTACCGCCTATCCGTGGAACGAAGGTCAGCTCGATCTCGACCGCAATGCGTTCGTCGCAGCGCCCGCGAAACACAAGGTCGTCGCCTACGACTTCGGCGTGAAGCGCAACATCCTGCGCATGCTCGCCGAACGCGGTTGCGATGTGACCGTCGTTCCGGCGCAGACGCCTGTCGCCGATGTGCTCGCGATGTCGCCCGACGGCGTGTTCCTCTCCAACGGTCCGGGCGATCCGGCGCCCTGCGATTACGCGATCGCCGCGATCCGCGAGTGCATCGCCCGGAAGATTCCGACCTTCGGCATCTGCCTTGGCCATCAGCTGCTCGGTCTCGCCGCCGGCGCGCAGACGCTGAAGATGAAGTTCGGCCATCACGGCGCGAACCATCCGGTGATCGACCTCGACAGCGGTCGGGTGATGATCACCTCGCAGAACCACGGCTTCGCGGTCGACGAGACCACGCTTCCCGCGAACGTGCGCGTGACCCACCGCTCGCTGTTCGACGGCAGCAACCAAGGCATCGCCCTGACCGACGCGCCGGCGTTCAGTTTCCAGGGCCATCCGGAAGCCAGTCCCGGCCCGCACGACGTGGCGCCGCTGTTCGACCGGTTCGTGGCGATGATGGAGCGTGGCGCATGAGCGACGCCTTCTTCCGGAACACGCTTGCGGTCTTTGCCCTGGCGTTGTCGTTCGCGATCGTCCCGGCGCATGCCGAGGTGCCGGCCGCACCGGTCGTCGCGTCCGCGGCCGCGCCTGAAATCGCACATGAAACCGCGCCGGACATCGCGCCCACGCCGCTTGCCGATGCCGAGGTCGACCAGTTCATGGGCTGGATGGGCCTGTCCGAGACGCTTCCCGCGATCGTCCGCAGCGAAATGAAGAAGCGGCCGGCGCTCGCGTCGCTGTCGGATGCGCAGCAGACCTGCATGATCGAAGTGTTGACGCCGCCGATGCGCGACCTGCTGCGCGAAGCGTTCCGCTCCCTGCTCGAAGACCGCGAGACCTTCCTCGGCTGGTCCGAGTTCGCGGACAGCGACATGGGACGGAAGCTCTTCGCCTTCGTGCGTTCGGGGGTGCAGGCCAAGGTCGACGGGACGTCGGAGCCGAAGCCCGAAGCGTTCTTCGCCGACATCGGCGAACAGGATCAGCTGCAGATGATGCGGTTCATGATGTCGCCTGCGGCGCGGATTCTCTCCAAGCCCTTTCCGGACGTGCAGCCGCCGGCCGGCATGATGGACGCGCTCGAACAGGACGCTCGCGAGCGCTGCGGTCTCGGCCTGTCGAAGTGACGCCCGCGCCGCGCCGTGCGTTCCGGCTGCGACCCTCGCGCCGCGTACGGATCGGTCTGCTGGTGGTCGCGCTGTTCGCGGCGTATCCGGCCTTCGTACTGGGCACGGTGTATGTCGCGACGCTGCGGTCGACGCTTCCGGGCGGGCGGCACGGACCGAAGGACGCCTACCGCCACAGTCTCGCCAGCGCGACGGTCGCCTACACCGGATCGCCGCGCTGGGTGGAGTGGGTGACGGCGGTGATGGAGAACGGCGGCGAAGGCGATGCCGCCCGCGCGATGGACGCGCACAACAATCGCCTCGGCGCGCGTATCGGCGCCGGGGCGACGAGCTGGACACACATGCGGGCTGCCGTGCGCGCCGCCGTCGATGAAGGCGGCGTGGCGGTCGAAGACCCGAACCGGATCACCTGGCTGCCACCCGAACGGTGGCAGGAACGACTGTACTGAGGACCTCATGCCCAAGCGCACCGACATCCAGACCGTCCTGATCATCGGCGCCGGCCCGATCGTGATCGGTCAGGCCTGCGAATTCGATTACTCCGGCGCCCAGGC
>JAYRTK010000267.1:0-4842 GCA_041919595.1 Lysobacteraceae bacterium | reverse complement strand
CGCCGTTTTTACATGAGGCAGGATGCCGCAAGGAAAAAACCCCATCACAAATCAGTTGGCAGATTTGATTCGGCACTGAGAGCTTTCTTTGGTTACTTTCTTTGCGACAAAGAAAGTGACCCGCGCAAAGCGCGGAAGCTCTGCAGTTGCTTTCTTGACCAGCAGCTGCGGCGCTCACCCTGTATCAAACTCTTCTGGCCGGCTCCGCCGTTTGCGTCGCAAGCGGCGCAGTGCGACAAAGAAAGCAACCCACGCCCCAGAGCAGAAAAGAGTTCAGGCTTTACCGATCATCCACTTCGCAACTTTTTTGCTCGAAGGGGCGCATCACGCCACATACACCGTCTTGATGTTCATGAACTCATGGATGCCATGCTCCGCGAGTTCGCGGCCGAAGCCGGAGGTCTTGGTGCCGCCGAACGGCAACCGCACATCGCTCCGCACGATCGCGTTGACGAAGGTGGCGCCGGCCTGCAGCCGCCGCGCGACCGCTTCGCCGCGGGCCTTGTCGCGGGTCCACACGCTGGCGCCGAGGCCGAAATCGGTGTCGTTGGCGATGCGCACGGCATCGTCGTCGTCGCGGGCACGGAGGATGCTCGCGGCCGGGCCGAACAGTTCTTCGTTGTACGCGGGCATGCCCGGCGCGACGTGGTCGAGGATCGTCGCCGGATAGTGCGACGCCCCCTGCCCCGGCGTGCCGCCGAGCAGCAGCGTGGCGCCTGCGGCGACGCTGCGCTGCACCTGGTCGTGGATCTCGTCGCGCAGATCGGCGCGGGCCATCGGTGCGAGCGTGGTCGCGTCGTCCATCGGATCGCCGACCGCGAGCTTCGACGCCGCCTCGACGAATCGGGCGATGAACGCATCGGCGATGCCCGGGGTGACGATGAAGCGCTTGGCGGCGATGCAGGTCTGGCCTGCGTTGCCGAAGCGCGAGGCGACCGCCGCCGGCACGGTGATGTCGAGATCGGCATCGTCCAGCACCACGAACGGATCGCTGCCGCCCAGCTCCATCACGCATTTCTTCAGATGCTTGCCGGCGGCCGAGGCCACCGCGCTGCCGGCGCGCTCACTGCCGGTGAGGGTCACGGCCTTGATCCGCGGGTCCGCGATCACCTTCGCCGCAGTGGTATTGTCGATGTGCAGCACGCCGAACACGCCGGCCGGCACGCCGGCCTCGCGCAGCACGTCGGCGATGGCATCGGCGCAGCGCGGCACATTGGTCGCATGCTTCAGCACCGCGACGTTGCCGGCCATCAATGTCGGCGCCAGGAAACGGAAGACCTGCCAGATCGGGAAATTCCACGGCATCACCGCGAACACGCAGCCGATCGGCTCGTAGGTCACGTAGCTGCGTGTCGCCTCGGTCGCGATCGCGCCATCGCGCAGATAGTCGACGGCGTGGTCGGCGTAGTACTCGCACGCCGAGGCCGATTTCTCGATCTCGGCCAGCGACTCCCGGCGCAGCTTGCCCATGTCGGCGCTCATCGTCGCCGCGATGTCCTCTCGGCGCGCGCGCAGCCGGGCCGCGACATCGCGCAAGAGCGCACCGCGCGCGTCGAGGCTGCGCGCCGCCCAGGCCGGCGCCGCGTCCGCAGCGGCCTGCAGCACGCATTCGACCTCGGCATCGCCGACATAGTCGTAGCGATGATCCACGACGCCGGTCCAGGGATGAATCAGTTCGACGGTCATGGTCGGTAACCTCGTCTCAAGTCTTGGCGCCGTCGGCGACATGGCCTCCGGAGCGATGTCCAATGCGCCTCGCGCGGCGCGGCGTTGCGGTCAGCCGTTGTCCTGGGCTGCCAGTTGCATGTCGCGCTGGCGGCGCAGTTCCTCGCGGCGCATCCACCACCAGCCGATCACCGCGACCAGCGCCACCAGGGTCACCATGATCGTCGCCAGCGCATTGATCTTGGGATTGAGCCCCAGACGCACCGACGAGAACACCTTGATCGGCAGCGTGGTCGACCCCGGACCGGTGACGAAGCTGGAGATCACCACGTCGTCCAGCGACAGGGTGAAGGCCAGCAGCCAGCCCGAGACCATCGCCGGGGCGATGATCGGCAGGGTGATCTGGAAGAACACCTTCACCCGGTTGGCGCCGAGATCCATTGCCGCTTCTTCCAGCGATTTGTCCAGTTCGGCCATGCGCGACGAGATGACCACGGTGACGAAGGCGAGCGTGAAGGTGACGTGCGCGATCCAGATCGTGAGCACGCCCTTGGGCTGGAAATCCTCGACGCCCATGCCCTTGAGCACGTTGCCGACCGACACGAACAGCAACAGCAGCGAGAGACCGAGAATCACCTCGGGCATCACCAGCGGTGCGGTGATGAGGGCACCGAACAGGGTGCGGCTGCGGAAATGCCGCATCCGCGTCATCACCAGCGAGGCCAGCGTGCCCAGCACCACCGCGCCGGTGGCGGTGAAGAATGCGATCTTCAGGCTGAGCAGGGCCGCGTTGATCATGTCGTCGTCGCGGAACAGTTCGCCGTACCACTTGAACGAGAACCCCGACCAGACCGTCGCCAGACGGCTCTCGTTGAAGGAATACACCATCAGGATCAGGATCGGTACGTACAGGAAGGCGAAGCCGAGCCCGAGCACCGGCCACGCGAACCAGTTCCTGCCGGAGACGCCGTTCATGTCAGCCTCCCTTCCATCTCGCGCTGCTGGACCCGGTTGAAGATCAGGATCGGCACCAGCAACAGCAGCAGCATCGAGATCGCGACCGCCGATGCGCGCGGCCAGTCGGTCGCGGCGCTGAAATCGTTGACCAGCTGACGACCGATCATCAGCGTATCCGGCCCGCCGAGCATTTCCGGAATGACGTACTCGCCGACCGCGGGAATCATCACCAGCATGCAGCCTGCGATGATGCCGGCGCGCGACAGCGGCAGGGTCACGTTGAGGAACGCGCGCCAAGGCTTCGCACCGAGATCGTAGGCGGCTTCGAGCAGGCGATGGTCGTGCTTCAGCAGATTGGTGTACAGCGGCAGGATCATGAACGGCAGGTAGCAATACACGATGCCGATATAGGCCGCGAGCGGCGTGTAGAGGATCTTGAGCGGCTCGTCGATCACGCCGATCTTCATCAGCAGATTGTTGAGCAGGCCGTTGTTCTTGAGGATGCCGACCCAGGCGTAGATGCGGATCAGGAACGAGGTCCACGACGGCAGCACCACCAGCATCAGCGCGACGTTGCGCGCCGCCGGCGACAGCCGCGAGATCGCATAGGCCATCGGATAGCCGATGAGCAGCGCCAGCAGCGTCGATACCGCCGCGATCCACAACGAACTGCCGAACGCCTCGATGTACAGCGAATCGGTCACCAGGGTCACGTAATGGCTCAGATTGAGCTTCATCGTGACCGCGTTATCGATGTATTCGAGGATCGGCGTGTACGGCGGCGATCGGGTCTGATCGCGCATCGAGAACGAAATGCGCAGCACGATCAGGAACGGAATCGCGAAGAACAGCAGCATCCACAGGTAGGGCAGCGCGATCACGCCCCAGCGTTTGCCGGGCAGCAGTCCGGCGAGCAGCTTGCCGATGCGCGCGTTCATGAGGTCAGCACCACACCTTCGTTCTCGCCCCAGGACACCCAGACCTCATCGCCCCAGGTCATGCCCTCGCTGGCCCAGCGTTCCTGGTTAGCGAAGTTGGCCATGAACTTGTAGCCGCTGGGCAGCCGGACGTGGAACACCGAATGGCTGCCGAAATAGGCGATGTCCTCGATCTTCCCGCGCGCCTTGTTGTGCGGCTGGACCGGCTCCTCCTTGCTGATCTGCACCTTTTCCGGGCGCACCGCGAACGCGACCTCCTGGCCCTCGTAGCCGGAAATGCCGTGACCGACGTAGATCGCGCCCGGCAACTGCGTCGACCGGATGGTGACGTAGTCCTTCATGTCCTCGTCGATCCTGCCTTCGATCATGTTCACCGAGCCGATGAATTCGGCGGCGAAACGGCTGGTCGGCGATTCGTAGATTTCGTCCGGCGTGGCGACCTGGCGGATGCGTCCGGTCTCCATCAGCGCGATCCGCGTGGCCATGGTCATGGCCTCTTCCTGATCGTGGGTGACCATCACGCAGGTCACGCCGGACTTCTCGATGATGTTGACCAGTTCGAGCTGCATCTGCGAACGCAGTTTCTTGTCGAGCGCGCCCATCGGCTCGTCCAGCAGCAACAATTTGGGCCCCTTGGCCAGCGAGCGCGCCAGGGCGACGCGCTGCTGTTGGCCACCGGACAGCTGGTGCGGTTTGCGCTTGGCGTATTTCTCCATCTGCACGAGCTTGAGCATCTCGGCGACGCGTTCCTCGATCTGCTGTTTCGGCAGGCCGTCCTGCTTCGGCCCGAACGCGATGTTCTGGGCCACGGTCATGTGCGGGAACAGCGCGTAGGACTGGAACATCATGTTGATCGGCCGCTCGTAGGGCGGCAGATCGTTCATCAGCTGGCCGTCGAGATAGATCTTGCCCGAGGTCGGGCGCTCGAAACCGCCCAGACAGCGCAGCAGGGTCGACTTGCCGCAACCGGAACCGCCCAGGAGGGCGAAGATCTCGCCCTTGCGGATGGCGAGATTGGTGTCCTCGACCGCGACGAAACCGTCGAATTCCTTGCGGACATCGACGATGCGGAGATAACCCTCCGCATCCTTGCCGTTGCCGCCCTGACCGTTGCCGCCCTGGCCGCTTCCGCTGTGCTCGCTACCCATCATGATCCCCGTGGTGATGCCGTCGGTCGGTTGCGTTCGCGGAACGCGCGGTCAGCGTCCGGTCTTCAGGTCGGTCCAGATCCGCGTGTACTGTTCGGCGGCCTGCGGCGAGGAGATCTTGAAGGTCCACAGCT
>JAYRTK010000266.1:0-4848 GCA_041919595.1 Lysobacteraceae bacterium | reverse complement strand
CGACGTCACCCGCGGCGAGAACCTGTCGCCCGAGTTCCTGTCGCTGAACGATCGCGGCAAGGTGCCGGTGATGCGGCTCGACGACGGCCGCACGATGTCGGAGTCGAACGCGATCCTGAACTATCTGGCGCAGGGGACCGATCTGTTGCCGGACGACGCCTGGGATCGCGCCAAGACCCTGCAGTGGATGTTCTTCGAACAGTACAGCCACGAACCGTACATCGCGGTCGCGCGCTTCGTCCGTCGGTTCCTGCCGCCGGAACATCCGCGCCAGGCGTCGCTGGAAACCCTGAAGAAGTCGGGCGACGAAGCGCTGGCGGCGATGGAACGCCATCTGACCCGGTTGCCGTGGTTCGGCGGCGAGCACTACACCATCGCCGACATCGCGCTGTTCGCCTACACCCACGTGGCGGAGGATGGCGGTTTCGATCTCGCCGCGTATCCCCACGTCGAGCGCTGGATCAAGCGCGTGCAGATGCGTCCCGGCTTCGTGCCGATGCGCGATCCGCAACCCGAGTGACCCTTCCCGTATCCGATCCGCCGACCCTCGCTCCGAGGGCGTGAGAGAACGCCATGTTCGCAGCCGTGCCCCATCCCATCCCCGCCCGCATGAAAGGGCTCAATCGCGCCGAGATCTGCGACGTCAACTTCCAGACGTTCGTGCAGGACTGGAGCGGACACGCGCAGCCGAAACCGGCGCCGGGTGCCCCCGTGCTCGACGGCAGCGCGCTCGATGCGCAGGGCTTCCGCGAGCTGTTCGAGTCGCAGCTGATTTCGCGCCATCTCGATCTGATGGCGCGGGTCCTGCGCGTGCAGAACAAGGTCTTCTACACCATCGGTTCCTCGGGCCACGAAGGCAACGCGATGGTCGCGCGCCTCACGCGCCATACCGATCCGGCGTTCCTGCATTACCGTTCCGGCGGTTTCATGGCCGAGCGCTTCCGCAAACTCCCGGCACACGCCGGTCAGAAGCTTGATCCGATCATGGATTCGGCGCTGTCGTTCGCGGCCAGCGCCGAGGACCCGGCCAGTGGCGGCCGGCACAAGGTCTGGGGCAGCAAGCCCCTGTGGGTCTTGCCGCAGACCTCGACGATCGCTTCGCACCTGCCGAAGGCCCTGGGCACCGCGATCGCGATCGAACATGCACGACGCATCGGCCATGCGTTGCCGATTCCCGACGACAGCATCGCGATCTGCTCGTTCGGCGACGCCTCCAGCAACCACGCCACCGCGCAGACCGCGTTCAACGCCGCCGCATGGACCGCTTACCAGAAGCTGCCGGCGCCGGTGCTGTACGTGTGCGAGGACAACGGCATCGGCATTTCGGTGAAGACCCCGGACGGCTGGGTCGCGCGCAACTACCGCGACCGCCGGGATCTCGATTATTTCTACGCCGATGGACTCGATCTCGCCGCCGGTTACGGGCAGGTGCAGGCCGCCGTCGAACATTGCCGCCGCACCCGCCGTCCGACCTTCCTGCATCTGCGCACCACCCGGATCATGGGCCACGCCGGCACCGACTTCGAGATCGAATGGCGCAGCATCGAGGAACTGTGCGCGGTCGAAGCCTCCGACCCCTTGCTGCGCAGCGCTTCGATCGCGCTGGAGTCGGGCGTGATGTCGAAAGAGGAGATCCTCGATCTCTACGAAGCCACGCGGAAGAAGTGCTTCGAGGCCGCCGAGGACGCCGACCGGCGCCCGCGCCTGACCACGCTCGAAGACGTGATGAGGCCGCTGGCGCCGTACACGCCGGACAAGGTCAAGGCCGAGGCCGAGCGTTTCGATTATGCCGACCGGCGCCCGCAGATCTTCGGTGGCGAAGCGAAGCTGCCGGAGAATCAGCCGGCGAAGCATCTGGCGATCCAGATCAACCAGGCGTTGCACGACCTGTTCATCAAGTATCCCGAGACGATGCTGTTCGGCGAGGACGTGGCCCAGAAGGGCGGCGTGTACACGGTCACCAAGGGGCTGCACAAGGCGTTCGGCCCGCGCCGGATCTTCAATACGCTGCTCGACGAAACGGTGATCCTCGGCCTGGCCCAGGGCTACGCCAACATGGGCATGCTGCCGCTGCCCGAGATCCAGTACCTGGCCTATTTCCACAACGCCTGCGACCAGATCCGCGGCGAAGCGGCGAGCCTGCAGTTCTTCAGCAACGGCCAGTACCGCAATCCGATGGTGATGCGCATCGCATCGCTGGGCTATCAACGCGGCTTCGGCGGCCATTTCCACAACGACAACTCGATCACCGCGCTGCGAGACATCCCGGGTCTCGTCGTCGGCTGTCCGTCGCGCGGCGACGATGCGGCGATGATGCTGCGCACGCTGATGGCGTTGGCGAAGGTGGACGGCCGCGTCTGCGCCTTCCTCGAACCGATCGCGCTGTACATGACCAAGGATCTGTACGAAGCCGGCGATGGTCTGTGGTTGACCGAATACCCTTCGCCGGCACAGGCGATGCCGCTGGGCGAGGGACGCGTGTACGGGCCGGAGGACGGCAGCGACGGCAAGGATCTGGTGATCTTCACCTTCGGCAACGGCGTGCCGATGAGCCTGCGCGCGGCGCGCGCCATCGAGCGGAAACACGGCTGGAAGACCCGCGTGGTCGACCTGCGCTGGCTGGTCCCGCTGAACGAGGCCTTCATCCGCGAACAGGTCGCCGGCGCCAGGCGCATCCTGGTCGTCGACGAGGGGCGCCGCAGCGCCGGCGTGGGCGAGGGCATCATCACCGCGGTGGTCGAGGGCGGGTTCGGTGATGTGCCGCTGCGCCGCGTGGTCGGTGCCGACACCTTCACCCCGCTGGCCGGCGCGGCCTTCCTGGTCATCCCTTCGGACGAGGACATCGTGGCCGCGGCGGATTCGCTGGCCTGATGGCCTGGCGAGGATGCGATCGGGGGCGGTTCGGCCCCCGCGATCGGATCCCTTCGACCCCGCCCCGCGGCCGATGCCGGCGCCGGCCGAGTTGTCCCCGGGCCCGGTTCGGGCTATGTTCCGGATCGGCTCCCGGCCCGGGCGATGTCCGCCGCGCCGGATGAACGGTTTCTTCTGCGGAGGAAGTAGAGATGAGCAACGACAACAAGCCCGCGACGGTCCAGGACCTCTCGCCCCAGGATCAGTTCAAGCATTCGCAGATCGAAGCCAAGGTGCGCGAGCTGCATGCCCAGATCGGTCAGGATTACGACGGCAACGGCGAGCGCGTCGCCGCCGGTCTGCTCGAGCGCTACAAGGCCGCGGGTCTGAAGGGCGACGTCAATGGCGTCTATCTCAGCCAGGCCAACGCCCACGTCAAGAACGGCGAGAACATCATCGGTGTGGTCGGTGATCCCAACGATCCGGCCAATCGGACTTTCCACGGCAAGTCCGCGGAACTGATCACGACCCCCACCCACGTCAGTTTCGAGCGCACGATCGAACTCGATCGCCAGCAGCAGCTCGATCAGCAGCGGCAGCAGACCCTGCAGCAGACGCAGCAGACCGCGCGCAATCAGGAACAGATGGATCGCGGGTCGCGTTCGCTGCTCTGATCCTCCGGTGTCTCTCCCGGCGTCAGTGCGCCGGCTCCCCGCGCAGTGGCGCGAAAGACCAGGAAGCCCCGCCCCCGGCGGGGCTTTCGTCGTTCTGCGGGGCGGTGCCCGGCGGGCGACCGCGATCGCGCAGTTCCAGCGGCACCACCGCCAGCGCCACGTCGCCGGCGGTGGAGACGACGGTGCCGATCTCGGCGTCGCCCGCCATCAGCGTCAGGCCCGGTGCGAGCCCCGCGGCCCCGCGCACCAGCGCCAGCCCGCGCTTGGCCTGACCGAGGAAGTGGGTGCGAGCGACGATTTCCTGTCCGGGATAGCAGCCCTTCTTCACGCTGTAGGCGCCGAAGCGCTCCAGCGACAGCTGCTGCGGGGTCCATTGCTCCGACTGCGACGGATCGAGCCGGGGCCAGCCATGCACCAGGTCCGCCCGGCGCCAGCGCTCCAGGGCCGCGGCATCGGTCGCGGCCTCCACGGCCGGGCCGATCCGCAGGCTGCGACCGGGGTGGTCGTCGCCCGGGGCCTCGCCGAGGTCCAGTTCGATCGTGGCTGCGGGATCGCCGGCCCAGTGGTCGCCGGAGGCGAGGTCGGACGCCCGGAAACGTCCCGCGATGCGCAGGTCGTCGCGCACGGCGATCGTGACCTTGCTGCGGAACACGAATCGCCGCAACCG
Organism: Lysobacteraceae bacterium; assembly: GCA_041919595.1. GTDB lineage: Bacteria > Pseudomonadota > Gammaproteobacteria > Xanthomonadales > Xanthomonadaceae > Lysobacter_I. Next base: position 657 of record JAYRTK010000266.1, on the reverse strand, counting down.
CTCGGTCAATGCCGCGGCGTCCGCGTCGGGAACGGCCAGCCACAGGGTCTGGGCATCGATCCGGATCAGCGCGAACAGCGCGATCACCCGTCCCTTGGGCGTCAGCCAGCCGTTCCGCTGCCAGCGGCCGTCGCCGAGCGCAGCCACGTCGTTCATCGTCTGGGCCTGGGCGAACGCCACCGCATCGCGGCCTTCCAGCGCGATCAGACGATGGTCGAAGAGCGAAAACCAGGGGGGCGGAGGCGGTTGCGGGTTGTCCGGCATGGGGGCGGGACTTAAACTTGTCAGTTCAGGATTCCGACCATGATAGGCGAAACCGTTCTCATTCCCGAACCGTCTCCGGAGTTGCATCCGGAACCGCCTCCGGCTCCGTATCCGGAGATGCCGCAGACCGAAGCCGATCAGGATCGGGTCGCGGCGGTGGCCCGGGAGCCCACGGCGCAGCGGGAGGTCGGCGGGCGCGATGGCCCGGATCCCACCCGCTACGGCGATTGGGAAAAGAATGGACGCTGCATCGATTTCTGAAACGTAGTTCCTCCGGCTTCCTTTCGCGGTCCCACCTCGCTCCACTTCGACCCCAGGCGCAAGAGCATGACCCAACGCGCACGTCCCCTGTCGCCGCATCTGCAGATCTACCGCAAGCAGATCACCAGCGTG
>JAYRTK010000265.1:0-4876 GCA_041919595.1 Lysobacteraceae bacterium | reverse complement strand
CCTGAACGCGCTCGATTCCGCCACGCTCGCCGCGCTGCATGCGGCCTTCGACGCGGCCGCGGCCGATCCCGCCGTCCGGGTGGTGGTGCTGACCGGCAGCGGCCCGAAGGCGTTCGTGGCCGGCGCCGACATCGCCGAAATGAGCGGACTGAGCCCGGTCGAAGGCCGCGATTTCTCGCTGCGCGGCACCCGGATGATGCGGCGGATCGAGACCATGCCCAAGCCGGTGATCGCGATGGTCAACGGCTTCGCCCTCGGCGGCGGCCTGGAGCTGGCGATGTCCTGCCACCTGCGTTTCGCCGCCGACACCGCCAAGGTCGGCCAACCCGAAATCAATCTCGGTCTCATCCCGGGCTTCGGCGGCACCCAGCGCCTGCTGCGGCTCGCCGGCCGTGCCGCCACGCTGGAACTGTGCATGCTCGGCGCGCCGATCGACGCCGCCCGCGCGCTGCAACTGGGCATCGTCAACCGGGTGGTCCCCGCGGCGGAGCTCGAAACCGAGACGATGAAGGTGGCCGAACAGCTCGCCGCCTCCGCGCCGCTGGCCCTGCGCGGCATGCTCGACTGCGTCAATGTCGGCGGCGAATGCGGCCTGGAGGAAGGTCTGGAATACGAAAGCGCGCAATTCGGGCTGATCTTCTCCACCGCGGACATGCGCGAAGGCACGAAGGCGTTCCTGGAACGGCGCAAGCCGGCGTTCACCGGGCAATGACCATGCCGATGACGCCGGGATCGCGCGCCCGGCAGCGTGGTTTCGCGTTCGGACTGACCCTTGCGCTGTCGGCGATCGCGCACTCCGCACCCGCAGCGCCCCCGGGCGACGACGGCCGCTGGTCGGCGCTGCACCAGGAAATGCTGTCGCACTATGTGTCCGGGCAATACGACGCGGGCATCGGACTTGCGGAGCAGGCGCTCGACCGGATGCGCTCCGGACCCGGCGGAGAACATCCCGACGACGCGAAGGCACTCCATGTGATGGGATTGCTCTACCGCGCGAAAAGCCGTTTCGCCGAAGCGCAGTCCATGCACGAGCGCGCATTGGCGCTGCGCGAGGCATATCTGCCGCCACGGCACCCCGACATCGCGGAAAGCCTCACGCATCTGGCCGACGTACACAACGCGTTGGGGCGCTTCGCGCTGGCGGAACCGCTGTACCTGCGCGCGATCGAGATCCAGGAGGAAGCGGCGGAGAACGACGGCATCCGGCACGCCACGACCCTGTGCGGCCTCGGGTTGCTGTACGCGCGACAGGGACGCGACGAGGAGGCCGAAGCGCGATACGCGCGGGCGATCGAGATCACGGAACGCACGGTCGGCGCCGGGCATCCATCGATGGCGACGTTGCTGAACAACCTGGCGTCCCTGCATCGCCGCAGCGCGCGGTTCGGCGCTACCGAAACGCTGTTGCGGCGCGCGATCGCCATCTGGGAATCGCACTACGGCCCTGATCACCCCGTCGTCGCCAACGGATGGAACAATCTGGGCCTGCACCTGAAGCGATTGCGGAAATACGATGCGGCCGAGCAGGCCTACGCACGGGCGCTGGACATCCGTGCGCGCACGCTCGGCGCGTCGCATCCGGACCTCGCCGTGACCTTGTCGAACCAAGCGGGCCTGCGCGTCGCACAGCGCCGCCTCGCCGAGGCCCTGCCGCTGTACGAACAAACGCTGGGCGTGCTCGAGCGCGCCTACGGGGACAACCATCCGAAGCTGATCGTTCCGCTGGTCAATCGCGCCGCGATCCAGCAGTTGCAGGGGTTGCCGTCCGAGGCCGAGCAGGGGTATCTGCGCGCGATCGCGATCCTGGAACGCGTCTGCGGACCGCAGAACGCGCAGATCGCCACCATTCACGACAACCTGTCGCAGCTGTACGCCCGTACCGCGCGCCCCGGACTGGCCGATGAAGCACGGCGGCGTGCCGATGATCTGCGCAAGATCCCGTCCGACGCGGAGCGGCTGCCTGTCTGCGACACGTCGGCGGACACCGGGCAGGCGAACGAGGCTGCAGTTCAACAGGAGCCACCGGCATGACCACCGATTGCCCGGCATGCCGGAATCATGCGTGCGCTCCGTTGTTCGATGCGGTGGCTCGCGACGACATCGATCGCGCGATCGCGCTGGGCCTGCTCGCATTCACGCCACCGGCATCGTCATGCGCACATTGCGCGGACACCATCGCCCGGACGCTCGCCGCCCGCGATGCCCGTCTGCGCGCGCTGGCCGCGCGCGAACGTTTCCGCGCCCGCGAGACGCGTCTGGCCGAACGTGCCGAAGCGCGCGCGCGCAAGCGTGCGGCGGCGACGCCTCCTACCGCGGCTGCGGGAACGCCCACGCCGCCGGCGTTGCCGCCGGCCGCGGCCGCCGCCCTCGCCCGCGCCAAGGCGAAGGCCGCGGCGAAACCACAGGAATGACGATGGCGAAGCAGAACACCGCCGGACGCGCGCCCCGTGGCGGCATGCCGGTCGACGACATCCGCACCCTGTTCGAGCGCCTGCGCGAACTGAACCCGCACCCGACCACCGAACTCGAGTATTCGACGCCATTCGAGCTGCTGGTCGCGGTGGTGCTGTCGGCGCAGGCGACCGATGTCGGCGTGAACAAGGCCACGCGGCGTCTGTTTCCGGTCGCGAACACGCCGCAGGCGATCGCCAGACTGGGCGTCGAAGGCCTCAAGCCCTACATCGCGACCATCGGCCTGTTCAACACCAAGGCCGCGAACGTGATCGCGCTGTGCCAACGACTGCTCGCCGAACACGGCGGCGAGGTCCCGCGCGACCGCGCCGCGCTGGAGGCGCTGCCGGGTGTCGGCCGCAAGACCGCGAACGTGGTGCTCAACACCGCGTTCGGCGAACCGACGATGGCGGTCGACACGCATATCTTCCGGGTCTCGAACCGCACCGGACTCGCGCCGGGCAAGACCGTGCTCGCCGTCGAACAAGCGCTGTTGAAACGCGTGCCGGCCGAGTTCCTGCAGGATGCGCATCACTGGCTGATCCTGCACGGCCGCTACACCTGCAAGGCGCGCAGGCCCGAATGCTGGCGCTGCCCGGTCCGGGATGTCTGCCGGTTCAGGGACAAGACGCCCGACGGCGAGCGCTGAGACGCCCGCTCCACCGGACAAAAAAAGCCCCGGCTTGCGCCGGGGCCCGAAAGTACAACGGGGGGGAGAGAGCTTGAGAGCGATGCCGGTCGATCAGAACGCGAACTGCGTCCGCAGCGCGTACTGGCCGGTCTCGTCGCCGGTGACTTCGTTGTCGCCCTGGGTGTAGTTGAACATGAAGCGCAGATTCGGATTGACGTAGTAGTTCACGCCGAACAGCCAACTGCTGGCCTCGCGGTTGGCGATGTCTTCGTTCTCGATCGTGTCGTAGCGCGCGGTCAGTTCCCACAGGCCCTGGTCGCCGACCTTCGGCGAACCGAACACGCCGGTCGCACCCTTGTACGGCTTGTGGCCGCCATTGAGCATCCAGCTGCCCTGCAGATACCAGCTGGTGACATCCTGGTCCGGGGCGCGGAACGGCTGCTCGAACTTCGACTGCACGTATTCACCCTGGAAGAAAGCGGGACCGAACGAACCGGCCGCTTCCACCGCGTAGGCGGTGATCTTGTCGCCGGCGGCGCCGTTGACGCTCGCGATCGTCTGCGACGGACCGCGGCGGCCGGCATAGGAGACCGAAGCGGTGGTGGTGGCCGAACCGCTGTTCAGGTCCTCGACGCTGAACCAGCCGCCGAGATGCAGGGTGCTGGTCTCGCGATTGATCGGCGCCCAGGTGACGCGACCGGCAGCGCCGACGCCTTCGTTGCGGACGCCCGCGGCACTGCGCAGGTTGAACACCGACAGGCCGGCGGTGTAGTTGTCGCCGGCGCGCAGGTAACCCACGCCCTGCTGGAACTGGCGCGCGTTGAACAGGCCGCTGGCCGATGCGAACGGACGTTCCATCATCAGGATTTCATTCGAGCTGGTCAGTTCTTCCATCGAACGGTACGGCTTGAAGTGACCGATGGTGAACTTGCCGCCGAGCGCGCTCTTGGCGATGTACAGGTCGCGCAGACCGTCGAGGTTGGTGCCGGCACCGAAATCCTGCTCCATCTTGTAATCCCAGCCCAGCGCCTTGCCCTGCAGGGTCAGGCGCGCGCGACGGAATTCGGTGGTGCCGGTGGTGCTGGCGATGTCGCGATCGAAGGCGTAGGTATCGAAATGGACGCGACCGCCGATCTGGGCCTCGAACTTGCCGTCGGCCGAGGTGACCTTGATGCCGCCCTTGGTGTCGACCTTGGTCGAACCGGTGCCGAGGGTGTCGAGCTTCTGCGCGGTGTCGACATTGACGTCGGACTGCGCGTCGGTGCGCGTCTCCAGTTCCTCGACCCGCTCCATCAGCGCGGAGATCTGCGCCTTGAGTTCGGCGATTTCGGCATCCCTGGACTGGGCGGAAGCGGACAGGCTGCTGCCGGCAAGAGCGGCGCCGACGGCAAGAGCGAGGAGAGTGTGACGCATGGTGAGGAACCCCGGAGATGTGGATGAATGCGATGCGGGCCCGCCGTGCGCGGCCCGACAGTGATTGCGTCAGGAGCCCGTGAAAGCTCGCGAACCGGGGGGCTAGGCTGCGCCCCGATTCTGACAGCGAAATGTGCCGAACATGACGATATTGTGACAGCGACGCATCCGGAATGCCGGATCGTTGGCCGGGATCGCGGACAGGAATTGCGGACAGGAATCGCGAGCAGGGACCCGTCGACTCGCGCACGGATCGTCACGTCATATTTCCGTCATGCGGACAACACATCGCTGTCATCCGCCTTCGCTCCAATGTGCCGCAACCGGGGCCCGGCCCCGTTCGCATCCCATCAGGAGCACCTCCGTGTTCAAGTCGTTCAA
>JAYRTK010000264.1:0-4903 GCA_041919595.1 Lysobacteraceae bacterium | reverse complement strand
CGTGCACTCGCGCAACAACAGCTTCGGCCGCACGACGGCCGGGCGCAAACAACAGGCTCACCGCAACCATGAACAAGCCCTCGCTCAACACGCTGCTGCAGCAGTTCGAAGCCGATCAGGTGCAGCGTCAGCTGCCGAAGTTCGGTCCCGGCGACACCGTCATCGTCAACGTCAAGGTCAAGGAAGGCAACCGCGAACGCGTGCAGGCCTACGAAGGCGTCGTCATCGGCATCAAGAACGGCGGCCTGAATTCCGCGTTCACCGTCCGCAAGATCTCGCACGGCTATGGCGTCGAGCGCGTGTTCCAGACCCACAGCGCGGCGATCGAATCGGTGGTGGTGAAGCGTCGCGGCGACGTGCGTTCGGGCAAGCTGTACTACCTGCGCAACCTCGAAGGCAAGAAGGCGCGCATCAAGGAAGACCTGTCGATGCACGCCAAGGCGAAGAGCGAAGCCAAGGCCGGCTGATCCTCCGCCGCGCATTGCACGAAAGGCCGCCGAGAGGCGGCCTTTCGCGTTTCCGGCACGCGGATGCCGATGCCGGTGGAATTCACCGGATCTACAGCTTTCCAGCCGAGCGCAGCGCGATAGCGATGCCGATCACGAACGACGATCATCGGAATCAGGATGTAGCCCACGACGGTCAGGGCGGCGTGGAACAGAGGGCCGAACCGTCGCTCGGGCGTGCGGAAGGTGTCCTGGAGCGCGAGCAAACGTAGGCGCCGCTTCGGCCATCCCCGCGCCGCATGGTCGGCGCTACACTCGTGTCATCTCCTCCGCCGCCTCCCGATGCACAGCGAAATCGCCACCGTCCGCCTCGATCTCTGGCTCTGGGCCGCGCGTTTCTTCAGGACCCGCAGCCTGGCGAAACAGGCGATCGAGACCGGCAAGATAGAAATCGACGGCCAACGCGCGAAGGCCTCGCGCGCGGTGCGCGCGGGCGATGCGCTGCGGATCGTGCGCGGCGACGAGATCTTCGAGATCGAAGTGCGCGCGCTCAGCGACGACCGCGGCCCGGCGCGCATCGCGCAGACGCTGTATGCGGAAAGCGAAGCCTCGAAGGCGCGTCGGGCCGAGACCCTGGCCGCGCTGCGCGCCGCGCGCGCCGGTTATCAACCGCCCGGGACGAAACCGGACAAGCGCGCGCGCCGGTTGATCCGCGCGTTGGGGGATATCGACGCGAGCTGAGCGTCGATTCCGCGGCGACGCTCATTCCTCCAGCAACACGTACGGCACGATGCGCTTGCGCCAGTCGCCGCCGAAGTAGCGTTTCGCCTGATCGACGGCAAGCGTGATGAAGCTGTCCCACTGGTTCGGGTGGATGGTCTGGCAACCGAGGCTGGAGGTGGTGTTGTAGCCGCCGCGGTGGATGTTGATGCCATGGTTTCCGGTGTCCGGATAGGGCGGGTGGCCGTCGCGGATCACGGTCACCGGTCCGCCACGCTGGCACAGCGCGAGGTATTTGCCCTTGTGGAGATCGAAGCGGTGCACGAACCACGCACCGGGTTGCAGCGAGGCCATGCCCTTGGTCGCGGCCCGGGTGCCGTGGCCGGCGCGGTAGCGCGACGGGTCGGTGTTCCCGTTGAACGCGGCCGTGACCTGGCGCGTGAGGATGAAGAGGGCGTCGTCGTAGATGCCGCGGTCGTTGACCTGCGGTGCGCCCATCGAATTGCGGTAGTAGCCGCGGATGCCGACGACGATGAGCGGATGGCGTGCGTCGTCGATGTCGAAGGGCGCGATCCGTGCCCGCAGTTCGTCGGCGTGCAGGCGCGGTTTTTCCGGAGGAAGCATCTGCGGCATGGCAAGGTCCTTTCGCATGGATCGCTGTAGCGCCGGAGGCCGGTGGGCGCCTCGTTCGCGAAAACGAAGCGTCCACCGGAAACCGGACAGCGTCCGGCGGTCACCCCGGGTCGAAGCGATCACGCCAGATCGAAGCGATCCAGATGCATGACCTTGTGCCACGCGGCGATGAAGTCGCGCACGAATTTTTCCTGCGCATCATCGGCGGCGTAGACCTCGGCGAGGGCGCGCAACTGCGAATTCGAACCGAACACGAGGTCGACGACGGTGCCGGTCCACTTCGTCTCGCCCGTGCGCCGGTCGCGGCCTTCGAGCACGCCGGGATCGGTCGCCGAACGCTGCCAGCGGGTGCCCATGTCGAGCAGATGGACGAAGAAGTCGTTGCTCAGCGTGCCCGGACGATCGGTGAACACGCCATGGCGCGATCCATCGACGTTCGCGCCGAGCACGCGCAGGCCGCCGATCAGCACGGTCATCTCCGGCGCGGTCAGGGTCAGCAGTTGCGCCTTGTCGATCAGCAGTTCGGCCGCCGCGCCTTCCAGCCCCTTGCGGGCATGGTTGCGGAACCCGTCGGCCTGCGGTTCGAGCACCGCGAAGGATTCGACATCGGTCTGCTCCGCGGAGGCATCGGTGCGGCCGGGCGAGAAGGGCACGCTTACATCGATACCGGCGAGTTTCGCCGCGGCTTCGATCGCCGCATCGCCGGCGAGGACGATCAGATCGGCGAGCGAGATCTTCCTGTCACCGGACTGCGCATCGTTGAACGCCGTCCGGATCGATTCGAGCGTCGCCAGCACCTTCGCCAGTTCGGCCGGCTGATTGACCGCCCAGTCCTTCTGCGGCGCGAGCCGGAGACGCGCGCCGTTGGCGCCGCCGCGCTTGTCGCTGCCGCGGAAGGTCGAGGCCGACGCCCAGGCGGTCGACACCAGTTGCGCGGTGGTCAGGCCGGACGCGAGCACCTTCGCCTTCAGCGCGGCGATGTCGTTCGCGTCGACCAGCGGGTGATCGACCGCCGGCAGCGGGTCCTGCCAGATCAGCGTTTCCTGCGGCACCAGTTTGCCGAGGTAGCGGGCGCGCGGCCCCATGTCGCGATGGGTGAGCTTGAACCAGGCGCGGGCGAACGCATCGGCGAAGGCGGCCGGATCGGCGTGGAAGCGGCTCGAAATCTTTTCGTAGGCCGGATCGAACCGCAGCGAGAGATCGGCGGTGGTCATCATCGGCGGATGCCGCTTCGACGGATCATGGGCATCCGGGATCATGTGCTCCGGCTTGGGGTCTTTCGGCGTCCACTGGTGTGCGCCGGCGGGACTTTTCGTCAGCACCCATTCGTTGCCGAACAGCACGTCGAAATAGCCGTTGTCCCAGGTCGTCGGATTCGGTTTCCAGGCGCCTTCGATACCGCTGGTGGTGGTGTCGATGCCGACGCCGCTGCCGTGACGGTTGTGCCAGCCCAATCCCTGTTCTTCGAGCGTCGCGCCCTCGGGCTCGGCGCCGACCAGCGCTGGATCGCCCGCGCCGTGCGCCTTGCCGAAGGTGTGGCCGCCGGCGACGAGGGCGACGGTTTCCTCGTCGTCCATCGCCATGCGGGCGAAGGTTTCGCGCACGTCGCGACCGGAAGCCACCGGGTCGGGATTGCCGTCCGGACCTTCCGGGTTCACGTAGATCAGGCCCATCTGCACCGCGCCCAGCGGGTTCGCCAGCTGACGATCGCCGGAGTAGCGGCTGTTGGGCTTGTCGCTGGTCGCCAACCACTCGGCCTCGGCGCCCCAGTTGATGTCTTTCTCGGGTTCCCAGATGTCCGCGCGGCCGCCGGCGAAGCCGAAGGTCCTGAAACCCATCGATTCCAGCGCGACGTTGCCGGCGAGGATCATGAGATCGGCCCAGCTGAGCTTGCGTCCGTATTTCTGCTTGATCGGCCACAGCAGGCGGCGGGCCTTGTCGAGGTTGCCGTTGTCCGGCCAACTGTTCAGCGGCGCGAAGCGCTGCGAACCATTGCCGCTGCCGCCGCGGCCGTCGGAAATGCGGTAGGTGCCTGCCGAGTGCCAGGCCATGCGGATGAAGAGTCCACCGTAGTGGCCCCAGTCGGCGGGCCACCAGTCCTGCGAGTCGGTCATCAGCGCGGTCAGGTCGGCGACCACCGCGTCGAGATCGAGGGTCTTGAATTCAGCGGCGTAGTCGAAATCCGCGCCCATCGGGTCGGACTTCTCCGAACGCTGGTGCAGGATGTCCAGATTCAGCTGGTTGGGCCACCAGTCGCGATTGCCGCGGCCGCCGGCGGCCATGGTGTGGTGCGCGGTGCCATGCGGAAACGGGCATTTGGATTCGGTCGACATGCGGGGGCTCCTTGGGCACGACGGCCCGGTCGGGGGTAGTGGGCACCACCGTACGCCTGCGGCATGGCAAAGAGAATTCGATTCTTTGGACCGTTTTGATAGTTATTGACTATCAAGAGTTCGGATTCGATCGAGCGAGTCAGTCGAACCGGGTCTGCGGGTGAGACGGGGATGCGGCGTTTCATGGGGCGGTGGAGTGTGGCGTTGACTGCATTGCCGTCAGCCACCGCATTCGGCGAGGGTGGTGTAGGCCTTGGCAAGGTCGGGATGGCCGAGGCGATTGAAGATCTCCACCACTCGTCTGGCATGGGATAGGGCTTCGGCGGCTTTGCCTTGACGCAAGAGTGCTATGGCGAGGCTGTGGTTGTCTCCCGCAATTAATTCCTGGCGGTGGATGGCTTCGGACAAGGGTAGGGCTTCGCGTGCGAGGGTCTCGGCGCCCGACCAGTCGCCCCGAGCGAGGGCCAATGCAGCCAGATTGCCGGTCGTTCCAGCGATACCCTCAACCCAACCACAGTCGTGGGCCACACGCAGCGCCTCGCGGTAATGCGTCTCGGCTGAAGCGTAGTCACCGGAAGAGGATTCGGCATCGGCTAGATCGTTCAGGACGATACCCACGTCAATACTCTCGGCAGCAAGGCTACGGTGAACCGCCCCGGGATTCCTGGAGGCTCCAACTCTTGAGAGGATGGAGTCATGAGCAAGCCAGTGAAGTATTCCCCGGAAGTGCGGGAGCGCGCGGTGCGGATGGTGCTGGAACACCAGGACACG
>JAYRTK010000263.1:0-4932 GCA_041919595.1 Lysobacteraceae bacterium | reverse complement strand
CGCTGTCGCTGTCCTACGACCATCGCGTGATCGACGGCGCCGCCGCCGCGCGCTTCACCGCCCATCTGGCCGCGCTGCTGGCCGACATGCGCCGCGTGCTGCTGTGACCGGGGAACGATGATGACGACGACGGTTGAAGTGAAGGTCCCCGACATCGGCGACTTCGAAGGCATTCCGGTGATCGAGATCCTGGTCAAGCCCGGCGACACCGTGACGAAGGACCAGGGACTGGTGACGCTGGAATCGGACAAGGCGACGATGGAAGTGCCGTCGTCCGCCGCGGGCATCGTGAGGGAACTGAAGGTCAAGCTGGGCGACAACGTGTCGGAAGGCAGCGTGATCGCGGTTCTGGAGAGCGCCGACGGCGCCGCCGCGGTCGTAGGCGGGGCTTCAGCCCCGAGCCCTGCCGCACCGGCCCCTGCGCCCGCTGCCGCACCTGCGCCGGCCGCCGTCGCGATCGCGCCCCCGGCCGCCGCGTCGAGCGGCCGCAAGGCCGACATCGAATGCCGCATGCTCGTGCTCGGCGCGGGCCCCGGCGGCTACACCGCCGCGTTCCGCAGCGCCGACCTCGGGCTCGACACCGTGCTGATCGAGCGCCATGCCGCGCTCGGTGGCGTCTGTCTCAACGTCGGCTGCATTCCGTCGAAGGCGCTGCTGCACGCGGCCAACGTCATCGACGAAGCCGCGCACGCGAAGGATTACGGCATCGACTTCGGCGCGCCGAAGATCGCGCTCGATACCCTGCGCGGCTACAAGGAAAAGGTCGTCGGCCAGCTCACCAAGGGGCTGGCCGGCATGGCGAAGCAGCGCAAGGTCCGGGTGGTGCAGGGCCATGGCCGCTTCGTGTCGCCGAACGAGATCGAAGTCGTTGGCGACGCCGGTACCCAGCTCATCCGTTTCGAGCAGTGCATCATCGCCGCCGGTTCGCAGCCGGTGAAGCTGCCGGCGTTCCCGTGGGACGACGCGCGGGTGATGGATTCCACCGACGCGCTCGAACTGAAGGAGATTCCGAAGTCGCTGCTCGTGGTCGGCGGCGGCATCATCGGCCTGGAGATGGCGACGGTCTATCGCGCGCTCGGTGCCGAAGTGACGGTGGTCGAGTTCATGGACCAGATCATGCCGGGCGCCGACACCGATCTGATCAGGCCGCTCGCCGACCGCCTCAGGAAGCAGGGCGTCGCGATCCATCTGAAGACCCGCGTCGTCGACGCGAAGGCGACGCCGACCGGCATCGTCTGCGGCTTCGACGGCGCCAGCGTTCCGGCGAAGGACACGTTCGATCGTGTGCTGGTGTCCGTGGGCCGCGTGCCGAACGGGAAGAAGATCGATGCCGACAAGGCCGGCGTGGCCGTGACCGAGCGCGGTTTCATCGAGGTCGACCGGCAGATGCGCACCAACGTGCCGCACATCTTCGCGATCGGCGACATCGTCGGCCAGCCGATGCTGGCACACAAAGCCACGCACGAAGGCAAGCTCGCGGCGGAAGTCGCGGCCGGCGAAAAGAAGGAGTGGGTGGCGCGGGTGATTCCGTCCGTGGCCTACACCGATCCGGAAATCGCCTGGGTCGGCGTCACCGAGACCGAGGCGAAGGCCAAGGGTCTGAAGGTCGGCGTCGGCAAGTTCCCGTGGGCGGCCTCGGGCCGCGCGATCGGCCTCGGCCGCACCGAAGGCTTCACCAAGCTGATCTTCGACGAAGCCAGCCACCGGATCATCGGTGCCGGCATCGTCGGCGTGCACGCGGGCGATCTGATCGCCGAGGCCGCGCTCGCGATCGAGATGGGCTGCGAGGTCGCCGACATCGGCCACACCATCCATCCGCATCCCACGCTCAGCGAATCGGTGGGCATGGCGGCGGAGGTCTTCGACGGCACCATCACCGACCTCTACATTCCGAAGAAGAAGTGATCCGCACGACCCGTCGAGAGGGGAGGCCGCCATGAAAACCCTCGGCCTGATCGGCGGCATGAGCTGGGAATCGACGCTGCCCTATTACCGCATCGTCAACGAACGCGTGCGCGAACGGCTCGGCGGTCTGCGCTCGGCGAAGCTGGTGCTGCACAGCGTCGACTTCGCGGAGATCGAGGCGCTGCAGCGGCGCGACGCCTGGGACGATGCCGGGACGATCCTTGCCGAGGCCGCCCGCGGGCTGTGCGCCGCCGGGGCGGAGGCGATCGTCGTCTGCACCAACACCATGCACCTGGTCGCGCCGGCGATCGAGACCGCGGTCGACGTGCCGCTGCTGCACATCGCCGATGCCACCGCCGCGCGCATCCGCGACGCCGGACTGGACCGCGTGGCGCTGCTGGGCACGCGCTTCACGATGGAGCGCGACTTCTACCGCGCGCGGATCGAAGCGGCCGGAATCCCGGTGCTGACCCCCGACGACGCGCAACGCGGGATCGTGCATCGCGTGATCTACGAGGAATTGTGTCTCGGCCGGATACTCGGCCCGTCGCGCGATGCCTATCGCGCGATCATCGCCGACCTGGTTCGCCGCGGCGCGCAGGGCGTCATCCTCGGTTGCACCGAGATCGGTCTGCTGATCGACGCCAGCGACGCCGACGTCCCGTTGTTCGACACCGCGCGCATCCACGCGGAGGCCGCCGCGGACTGGGCGCTCGATACCTGAGTGCGCCATCTGCCGGCTCGACAGCGAGAACGGCGAAGTCGTCATGGCGCTTTTCCAGGGGGGCGTGGCGAAGGCGCGGCCATCTGCATGCTGACCCACGATCCGGCGTACGCGCGATGCGCCGACCGGGCGCTCAGGCGGGTCGACGGGAGATTCATGTCGTGAATCGCAAGCCCGGTCCATGCATGCCTGTGATCCCGATGTCCGCGCCGCGATGGTGCGGAGATCATGATCGGCGATGCGATCGCGCTCGAATGGCGGCAGACGCTGGGCGACCTGCGCCGGAGTCCTGCCTGGCTGTGCCTGGCCCGCGCGACGCTCGCGCTCGGCATCGCCGCGACGCTGCTGCCGGCTCTGCGGGCGGCGAGACGCGATCCCGTCGATGCGCTCCGGATCTGACGTCCGGACAAGACGAAGCCCCGGCCGGGGCCGGGGCTTCGGTGCCTGCGTGCCGCCGAGGGACGACAAGAGAACACAGGTCGTGAGCAGTGACCGGCCGGCATGGCGGTGAGTTCCCGCGGCCCCCCGCTCGGGTCGGGATCGCATGGCTGGGGTTCAGCGTGCGGGACGTGGCGATGCCGGATGGCGGGACCCTGGCGGTCGGGCCCGCGACAATCCCGGAGGACCCGGCGGATGTCGATCGCTCGGGTGTTTTCGATAGATAATATCTATTGATAGAGCCTCCGGTCCGAGACCTTCGTCGGTTGCCCCCGAAAACGGCCGACTGCTATACTTTTTCGGCTTCGTGGGGCGGTTTTCGATGGCGGTCGTGCATCGAAACCGGTCCGCTGCCTATGCCAACTTCCCGGGTGCCGCGTGCTGAATTCTGTCGCTGCGGGCCGCCGGCTGGCGCGACGCACGGTGCTGTTCCAGGCCGTGGGCACGTTGCTCGCCGCCGTGGTCTGCCTGTCGTTCGGACGTCCAGCTGCGCTCGGCGCGTTGGTCGGGGGCGGCGCGATGACCCTGGGCAGCGCGCTGGCGGCCTGGGGGGCGTTCGCGGGTGGCGTGGTCGGCGCCGAAATGGCGTTCGGCCGGCTGCTGCTGGGGCTGGCGGCGAAATGGATCGTGGTGGCCGCGGGGCTGTTTCTCGCTATCGCCGTCTGGAAGCTGCCGGCATTGCCGGCGCTCGCCGGCGCGGCCGTCGCCGCGGCGGGGCTGTTGTTCTCCGCACGAAGCGGGCTGCGCCGATCCTGAGCGCGCCGGCACCCTGCGGAGCGTGTGACCGGAGCGTTCGACCGGATCCTTCCATCGGATCGTCCGGCCGGGTGCTCCGAATCGAACGTCGCGAATCCCGTCGCGACGCAACCGTGGACCTGAGGGCGACAGCGTGAGTGCTGAACAAAGCAGTGGCGGACTGACCGAATACATCGTCCATCACCTGACCCACAACACGACCCAGGTGGCGGGGCAGACCTTCCACGTCGATTCGTGGGTGATCTCGCTCGCGCTGGGCCTGCTGGCGTGCTTCCTGCTGTGGAGCCAGGCGCGCAAGGCGACGTCCGGCGTGCCGTCCAAGGGGCAGGCCTTCGTCGAGCTGGTGGTCGAGTTCGTCGACGGCCAGGTCAAGGACGCGTTCCACGGCGATCGCAGCTTCATCGCGCCGCTGGCCCTGACCATCTTCGTCTGGGTCGTGTTCATGAACACGATGGACCTGCTGCCGCTGGATCTGCCGAGCTGGCTGATCACGATGGTGGCCGGCGAGGAAGCCGCGCACCACACCTATCTGCGCGTGGTCCCGACCGCCGACGTCAACACCACGTTCGGCATGTCGATCACCGTCTTCCTGCTGATCATCTTCTATTCGATCAAAGCCAAGGGCGGCTGGGGCTTCACCAAGGAGCTGTTCACCGCGCCGTTCCACGGCCACGGTGTCATGGCCGTCATCCTGGCCCCGTTCAATCTCTTCCTGAATCTCGTCGAGTACCTGTCCAAGCCGGTCAGTCTGGGCATGCGACTGTTCGGCAACATGTATGCGGGCGAGCTGCTGTTCATGCTGATCGCCGGCCTCTTCGCCTCGTGGGCCACCTTCGTGCCGGGCGTGTTCGTCCATGCCGGCTGGGCGATCTTCCACATTCTGATCATCCTGCTGCAGGCCTTCATCTTCATGGTGCTCACCGTCGTCTATCTGGCGATGGCGCACGAGCATCACTGAGTTTCCGTTTCATCCCTCCACGCCTCATCCATCCATCTCGTTCAATCCGGAGTTCATCATGGAATTCATCGCCAACGTCCAAGGCCTCACCGCCGTCGCCATCGGCCTGATCGTCGGTCTCGGCGCCCTCGGCGCTGCGCTCGGCATCGGC
>JAYRTK010000262.1:0-4960 GCA_041919595.1 Lysobacteraceae bacterium | reverse complement strand
CGATGCCGCCGGCGCAGGCGGCACGGACGGCCTCGACGTCGCCCATGTCGACGGTTTGCGCATGGATTCCGCGCTCGGGCAGATACTCGGTGCAGAGCATGCGCAGGCCGGTGTAGCAGTCGTCGGGGATCAGCACCCGCGCGCCGTTCGGCAGGCATTCCAGCAGGGTCGTCATCGCCGCCATGCCGGAGGCGAAAGTGATCGCGTCCTGGCCGCCCTCCAGGGCCGCCAGCGCCTCGCGCAGACGGTCGTTGGTCGGGTTGCCCTCGCGCTGGTACTCGTAGCCGGCGACGCGTTCGCCCGACGGCCCGTGGCGGAAGGTGGTGGCGAGATGGATCGGCGGGGCCACCGCGCCGGTGGCGGCATCGGGGGCGTTGCCGACATGGACCGAGACGGTT
This sequence comes from Lysobacteraceae bacterium, assembly GCA_041919595.1. Lineage (GTDB taxonomy): Bacteria > Pseudomonadota > Gammaproteobacteria > Xanthomonadales > Xanthomonadaceae > Lysobacter_I. The sequence goes on along the minus strand of JAYRTK010000262.1, from coordinate 4,562 downwards.
TCCGGCTGCAGGCCGCTCATGCGCGCAGTTCCGCGAACGAGGCGCGCGCGGCATCGACGGTCGCCGCGATCACCGCGTCGTCGTGCGCCATCGACAGGAAGCCGGCCTCGAACGCCGACGGCGCCAGGTACACGCCGTGTTCCAGCATCGCGTGGAAGAAGCGGTTGAAGGCGGCGGTATCGCCGGCCGTGGCCTGGGCGTAGGTTTCGACTTTCTCCGCGGTGAAGAACAGGCCGAACATGCTGCCGACGCGGTTGGTGCTGAACGGCACGCCGGCGTCGCGCGCGGCGGCTTCGAGGCCCGCGCAGAGTGTCGCGGTGCGCGCGTCCAGGGTCTCGTAGAAGCCCGGTGCCTGGATCAGTTCGAGCATGGCCAGACCGGCCGCCATCGCCACCGGATTGCCGCTGAGCGTGCCCGCCTGGTAGATCGGGCCGGCCGGGGCGATCTGCCGCATGAGGTCCGCGCGGCCACCGTAGGCGCCCACCGGCATGCCGCCGCCGATGATCTTGCCGAAGGTGCTGAGGTCCGGGGTGATGCCGTACACCGCCTGTGCGCCGCCGAGGGCGACGCGGAAGCCGGTCATCACTTCGTCGAAGATGAGCAGGGCGCCGTGCCGCGTGCACAGGTCGCGCAGATGCTGCAGATACCCCGGGCGCGGCGGGATGCAGTTCGCGTTGCCGACGACGGGCTCGATGATCACGGCCGCGACTTCGCCACCGATCTCGTCGAACAACCGGGTCGCACCCTCGAAATCGTTGTAGCTCAGGGTCGCGGTGAGTTCGCTCAGGCCCGCCGGCACGCCGGGCGAGGTCGGGACCCCGAGGGTGAGCATGCCGCTGCCGGCCTTGACCAGGAAGGAGTCGCCATGACCGTGATAGCAGCCTTCGAACTTCACGATCCGGTTGCGTCCGGTGGCGCCGCGCGCCAGTCGGATCGCCGACAGCGTGGCCTCGGTGCCGGAATTCACCATCCGCACCATCTCGCAGCTCGGAATCAGCCGGGTGATGGTTTCGGCCATCGTCACTTCCAGCGGATTGGGCGTCCCGAAACTCAGGCCGTTGCGCGCGGTGGCGATGACCGCCTCCAGCACCTTCGGATGGTTGTGGCCGGCGATCATCGGGCCCCACGAGCCCACGTAGTCGATGTAGCGGTTGCCGTCGGCGTCGTAGAGATACGCACCGTCCGCGCGTTCGACGAAGAATGGTTCGCCGCCCACCGACTTGAAGGCGCGGACCGGCGAATTGACGCCGCCGGGCATCAGATCCTGGGCGCGGGTGAACAGGGCATGGGAGCGTTCGGTCTTCATCGATGTCTCGGAGGGCGGAGGGTTATTCGAAGCAGTGTCGGAAAGCCCGCGCGGCGACGGCCGGATCGGGCGCGTCGAACACGCCGCCGATCACGGCCAGCAGATCGGCACCGGCGTCGACCAGGCCCCGTGCATTGTCCGGGGTGATGCCGCCGATGGCCACCCGCGGCAGCCCGATCGCCGCGCATTCGCGCAGCAGCGCCGGCGTCGCGCGGCGGGCGTTGGGTTTGGTCGTCGACGGGAAGAAGGCGCCGAACGCCAGGTAGTCCGCACCGCCCGCGGCCGCCGCACGGGCGCGCGCCGGGTCGTCGTAGCAGGACACCCCGATGATCGCCTCCGCGCCGAGCCGCGCGCGCGCGGCGGCGAGCTCCCCGTCGTGCTCGCCCAGATGCACGCCGGCCGCGCCGATCTCGCGCGCCAGCGCCGCGTCGTCGTTCACGATCAGCGGCACGGCGGCCTCGCGGCACAGGGCCGCCAGCGCCTCCGCCTGCGTCCGGCGCAGGGCGGGGGGCGCGGTCTTGTTGCGATATTGCAGCAGCGCCGCGCCGTCGAGCACGGCACGGACCCGGGCCAGCAGGCGTCCGGTGTCGGCGTCGTCCGGCGTGATGAGATAGAGCCCCCGGGCCCGGAGGCGGGCGGTGGGGATGGCGAGCGTGGCGGACATGCGGCGCTTCCGGCGGGTGCCCCGCGAACACGTCTCGCATCCACCGGGCACGGGTGGCGACGAGGACGTTCGAGGGCGTTGGAAATCGGGTGGAACCGGGACATTATCCGACGAACCCGTCCGGCAATGCCCGGATCGATCTGCCGGCCTCTCCGCCCGCCAGGGGCGATTGCGCACGGCGCCAGCGAACATCCCCGGGGGGCGCTTCCGGCGCCGGGCGAGGAATGGGAGAATTCCCGCTTTCCCGTACCCGGTACACCCCGAATGAGCGAAGCTGCCACCCCTGTCGTCTATCGCACCTGGATGTGCGTCGTCTGCGGATTCATCTACGACGAGGCCAAGGGGCTGCCCGACGAGGGCATCGCCCCGGGAACCCGTTGGGAAGATGTGCCCGAGACCTGGACCTGCCCGGATTGCGGCGTCACCAAGAGCGATTTCGAGATGACGCCCGCCTGATCGGCGGTCGCCCGCAATGCTCTGCCCGACCGAAACCCCCGCGCGGGCGTTGCGGTCGGGTCAATGCAGCGATTGTGGTCGGCCACCCAGTTCGACCAGCCGATGGCGGATCGCCTCGGCATCTTCGGCATCCGCATGGCCCTGCAGGTAGCGGCCCAGATCGCGCGCGGCGCCGGATGTGTACCCCAGTTCCGAATAGCCCAGGCCGCGATCGCGCAGGGCCTCGGCGTTGTCCGGTACCAGACGCAGGATCCTGTCCGTGCACCGCACGGCCCGTGCCCAGTCGCCGCTCTCCGCGTACAGCGCGTGCAGGTTGCGCAGGATTCTCACCAGGATCGCCCGCCGCGGTGCGGGATTGAGGATCTCCAGCAGTGCTTCGTCCGGCACGTCCTCGCCGAAATGCGGCCGTGCCCGCCGACGCAGTTCGTCCTCGTTCAGGGGCCGGCCGCGATTGAACGGATCCATCACCAGCACCCCGTCGTCCACCGGCAACCGGACCAGGAAATGCCCGGGGAACGACACCCCGTCCAGCGGAACGCCCAGCCGTCGCGCCACTTCCATCTGCAGGACGGCCAGCGAGATGGGGTTGCCCAGACGCCGGCTCAGCACTTCGTTCAGATAGCTGTTGCGGGGGTCGTAGTACTCGTCATGATTGCCCGCATAGCCCAGTTCGTCGAACAACCGGTGGTTGATGGCCTGCATTTTCAGCGGCCCGCTCTCGATCGTCGCCACTTCCGGCCGCAGCGAGGCCACATGGGCTTCGACCATGGCATCGCAGGCCACGGCATCCAGATCCGGGTATTCGTCATGCGCGATCAGCAGCGCGCAGCCCAGCAGCGGCACCTCGGCATCGTCGAGATCGGCCAGTGAGGCCCAGTCGGGCAGGGCGAAATGCGTGTTCATGCGCCAAGACTGTGGGCAGGCCCGTCGGGGAACAAGCCCCGGCGGGCGTGGATTCAGCGGGCGGGCGGAATCCCGGGACCGAAGGTCAATTCCGCGCCGTCCTTCAGTCCCAGCCTAGCCGCCTGCCCGGCATTGAGCTCCAGCACGTAGAGCGCGGGCGCATCGCTCGGATAGGGCGGGCAGCGATCGCCCAACGAACACGGCGGGACATCGCGTTGTTGCGAGACGAGCTTGCGATCACGATCGAAGTACAGGATGTCGAGCGGAATCCGGGTGTTCTTCATCCAGTACGCGAGCGGCATCTGCCGATCATGGATGAACAGCATGCCGTTGCCCTCCGCCATCGCGTCGCGAAACATCAATCCGCGCGCACGCTCGCCGTTGTCGTCGGCGATCTCGACCTGATACCGCTGTCCCTGCAACTCGACCCAATGTTCCTGCGCATTGCCGCAGCCGCTTGCGAAGACGCTGCAAATCAGCACCAAAACGCTGAATCCGCGCATGGAGACGCTCCTGATGGAAGAAACCGTGACCATTCCGGAGTCCGGGCGCCGCGTCAAGATGCGATTGTTTGTCGGCCCCCCTTCCCAAACGCGTTGTTGCTGTGCACAATGCGCGCCCTCGCAACGGTGTCCGCAAGGTTCCGAAGCAGGAAAAACGCCGACGCGGCGGGGTGTTGACGGATTCTGAAACGTCCCTACAATGCGCGGCCCTCGCAACGGATTTCGAAAGAAACCGAAGCGGTGGAAAGAAAGAGCGCTGGGGTGTTGACGGATTCTGAAACGCCCCTACAATGCGCGGCCCTCGCAACGGATTTCGAAAGAAACCGAAGCGGTGGAAAGAGAGATGCGCTGGGGTGTTGACTGATTCTGAAACGTCCCTACAATGCGCGGCCCTCGCCGAGGTCACCGAAAGGTCCCAAAGCGAAGGTGGTCGAAACAGGAAATCGGGTATTGACGAACGAGTCGAAACCCGCCAGAATGTAAGACCTCCTCAGCGACGCCGACACCGGTCGCCGAGTAGAAAAAATCGCAACGGGGTGTTGACGGCAACGAAAACTACCCTATAATGTGCGGCTCCCTCGGACGCTTCGGCGGCGACGGGAAAGAGGCAAAAGGGATGAGGCGCTGAGGCCGATTCCGACGATCTTTGACAGTGTGCGCAGGTGACTTGTGCGGGCGTCTGGCAAGTGGATGGTTGTCCATCTTGCAGACGTTCGTAACAGAACCAAGT
>JAYRTK010000261.1:0-4976 GCA_041919595.1 Lysobacteraceae bacterium | reverse complement strand
CTACCGTGCCGGCCTTGAAATCGCCAACGTCCTCGCCAGCGGCGAGCAGCTCGACATGGCCACCGTGATGAAGGCCTTCCAGGACGCCACCGGTCGCAAGGATCCGGCCGTTCCGGGCGAGCAGCTCGGCGCCGCGCTTCAGGGGCTGGAAGGGCGCATCGCCGCCAAGGCCAAGGCGCAGCTCGAGAAGCGCGCGGCCGAGAACAAGACCAAGGGCGATGCCTTCCTGGCGCAGAACCGCGGCAAGTCGGGCGTGAAGGTGCAGCCCAGCGGTGTGCAGTACCGCGTGATCGAGCCGGGCAACGGCGCGAAGCCGACCCAGGAGAACCAGATCACGGTCGAATTCCGCACCACGCTGCCGGACGGCACCGAGATCGAGAACACCAACAAGGCGATCAACGGTCAGGCGCCGGGCCCGGTCACCATCCGTCTGAGCGAAATCCCGCTGTCCGGTCTGCGCGAAGCGCTGCAGATGATGCCGAACGGTGCGCGCTGGGAAGTGGTGCTGCCGGCCAGCGCCGCGCACGGCACCTCGATCGAACGCGCCGGCCCGATGGCCAATCAGGTGCTGATCTTCGACATCAAGCTGCTCAGCGTCGGCCCGGTGCTGCCTCCGCCGCAGCGACCGGCCGCTGCGCAGCCGCGCAACTGAGCCGGCGGCGACATCCAGCGATCCCCGTCACGCCGGCCTTCGCGCCGGCGTGATGCTTTCGGTACCCACCCCACCATGAGCATGCCTCCCCGCGCCGTTCTCACGCCCTGCATCGGCGTCTGTACGCTCGATCCTTCGGGCCATTGCGACGGCTGTTTCCGCACCGGCGACGAGATCGGCCGCTGGCTGTCGATGTCCGACGCCGAACGCAGGCATCTGATGGACGACGTCCTGCCGGCGCGCGAGGCGCGCAGCGCTTCCTCCGGCACCGGGTCCTGCGCATGAGTCCTCCGCCCCTGCCGCTGAAGTTCGCCGCCGCGCTGCATCCGCTGGGTGCGCTGCCGACGCGCCCGCCCTGGAATCTCGACGAACTGGCGGATCTGATCGGCGACGCGCCTGCGGTCGAGGCGGCCGTGCTGGTCGGTCTCGTCCCGCGCGCGAGTGGTCTGCAGGTGCTGCTCACCCGGCGCACCGACAGCCTGCGCCATCACGCCGGCCAGGTGAGTTTCCCCGGTGGCCGCATCGAACACGGCGATCCGGATCCCGTCGCCGCGGCCCTGCGCGAGGCGGAAGAGGAAATCGGTCTTGCCGCCGCGCTCGCATCGCCGCTCGGTTTCCTCGATCCGCTGATCACGATCACCGGCTTCCGTGTGCTGCCGGTGGTCGCCCGGATCGATCCCGGATTCGTGCCGGCACCGGATCCGGACGAAGTCGCCGAAGTGTTCGAGGTCGACCTGGATTTCCTGATGCATCCCGACAATCTCGAACACATCGGCATGGATTACCGCGGGCGCGTGCGCCATGTGCTGCAGTTCCGCCGGCCGCCGCAGGCGCCGGAGCAGCGGATCTGGGGCGTGACCGCGTCGATTCTCTACAACCTGCGCGAACGTCTCGCGCGGACGGGGGAGGCATGAACGACGCCACGATGGCTCTGTCCGCGCTGATCGACGCGGAAACGCTCGCGCAGCATCTTCGCGATGACGATCTGCGAATCTTCGATTGCCGGTTCGCTCTGAACGATACCGCTGCCGGTGAGACCGCGTGGCGGCAGGCGCATCTGCCCGGTGCGCAGTACGCGCATCTCGATCGCGATCTCTCGGGCCCGCATGCGCCGGGGGCGGGGCGTCATCCCTGGCCCGAGGCCAACGCCTTCACCGCCTGGCTGGGGCGTTGCGGGGTCGCGCCGGAGCATCGCGTCGTCGCCTACGATGCCGGAGACGGCGCGTTCGCGGCGCGGCTGTGGTGGTTGCTGCGCAGCCTGGGGCATCGCGAGGTTGCCGTGCTGGATGGCGGTTTCGCCCGCTGGACCGCGCTCGGTCTGCCCGTGGATGCGGAATCGCCCGCGCGTCCACCGACGGTCTACGCCGCAGACTTCGAGGTGGCCGGACGCGTGCGCGCGGAGGCGCTTCCGGCGCGTCTCGCGGCGGGCGATGTATTGATCGATGCGCGTGCGCCGGAGCGCTTCCGCGGCGAGATCGAACCGATCGATCGCATCGCCGGTCACGTGCCCGGCGCGGTCAATCGGCCCTATGCCGCGAATCTGCGCGATGGCCGCTTCCGGCCGGCGCCGGAACTCGCCGCCGAATTCTCGGCGCTGCTCGACGGCCGCTCTCCGGCGCGCGCGATCGCGATGTGCGGTTCCGGCGTGACCGCCTGCCATCATCTGCTGGCGATGGCGCATGCCGGTCTGCCCGGCGCGCGGTTGTTCGCGGGCTCGTGGAGCGGGTGGATCGAAGATGCCGGGCGGCCGGTCGCGACCGGTGAGGCATGACGGACACGGCCATGCGCGATGACACCTCCGTGACCGCGATGCCGGCGATCGAACTCTGGCATCACCCGACCTGCAGCAATGCCCGCGGCGCGCTCGCACTGATTCGCGAAGCCGGGATCGAGCCGACGATCGTCGAGTATCTGAAAACGCCGCCGACCCGGGCACGGCTGGTCGAGGTGATCGCGGCTGCAGGCTTGTCGGTGCGAGAGGCGATCCGCGAGAAGGAGGCGATCTACGCCGAACTGCGCCTGGGCGATGCCGGCATCGACGACGATGCGCTGCTCGATGCGATGGTCGCGCATCCGGTGCTGATCAACCGGCCGTTCGTGATCGCACCGGCCGGCGTGCGCCTGTGCCGCCCGCCGGACACGGTGCTCGGCTTGCTGCCGCGGGTGCGTTGACCCACGACAGGCGGGCTCATTTCTTCAGTTTCGCCACCAGCGCCTGCAGCGCCGCCTGGGTCTCGGGTTCCCACCAGCGATCGACGAAGCCTTCGAGCGAGATCGACGACGGCGACATCGCATCGGTCACGCTCTGGCGTGCGATCGCCCGGGTGGCCAGCATCGGCGTCTGCGGCAGCTTCAGCAGCGCGTCCAGCCACGCGACCGCGCGCGTTTCGACCTGTTCGACATCGGCCAGTTCGTCGACCAGACCGATCTCGAGCGCACGTTCCGCCGGCACCATCTCGCCGGCGACCAGGAGCCGTTCGGCGCGGTATTCGCCGACCACGCGGGCGAGCAGTCGCTGCACGCCTTCGGGGACGACCAGTCCGACCTGGGTTTCGTTGAGGCCGATCGCGAACGGTTTGGCCGGATCGATGCTGCGCGCCATGACCCGGTAATCGCAGCACAGCGCCAGCACGCAGCCGCCGGCGGGCGAGTGGCCGGTCAGCGCCGCCACCACCGGAATGCGAGATGCGGCCAGCAGTCGCGCCGCGCCGAAGAAGGCCTGCCACGCTTCGAGCACGGCACGGCGGTCGTCGCCGAGCGACAGCAGATACGGCACGTCGAGTCCTGCGGAGAAGATCTTCGGACTGCCGGAGAGGACCACGCCAGAAATGTCGTCGCTGAGTGCCGTTTCCATCGCATCGATCAGGGCGCGGCACAGCTCGGGATTGAGGGCGTTGACCGGCGGACGCGCCAGCCGGATGCAGCGGATCGCGCCGAAATCCTGGGTCTCGATCAAGGGGCTCATGGGCGTGATGGGCAGTGCGAGGGAGGGATGACTATCATAGAGCCATGAACGCTCAGGTCGCCCGCTTCGCCCTCGTCACGCGCGCATTCGCATGCGCCCTCGCGTTCGTGCTGGTCGCATCGCCTGGCGCGACGGTGTCCGCGGCCACCGCCGTCCGTGAGTGCCGTCCGCAGGTGAAGGACGGCTGGGTGCGGATGCCGCCCTCGAAGATGCCGATGCTGGCCGGGTTCGGCCGGATCGTGAACCGGTGCGCGATGCCGGTCACGATCGTCGCCGCGCGCAGTCCGTCCTTCGGCAGCGTCGAACTGCACGAAACCCGCCTGGTCGACGGCGTGAACCGGATGCGTCCTGTGCCCACACTGCGGATTCCCCCGGACGGTGCGGTGCAGCTGAAGCCCGGCGGTCTGCATCTGATGCTGATGCGTCCCGCCGCCGCACTGAAGCCCGGCAGCAGGATCGTGGTCGAATTCGAACTCGCCGGGGGCGGTACGCTGCTCGGAGAGTTCGAGATGCGCAAACCGGCGCTCTGACCGGCGTCGCGCGGGGCTGCGGAGGGCGTCCTGTTCCGAGCTTCCCGCGTCGATGCGCGTTCGCGGTCAGGCGTTCCGCGCAGCCGTGCGCACGCTGTCCGGCAACGGCACCGGCCGCCCGCTGGCGAGTTCGATCCACACCAGCACCGAATGGCCGTCGGCATAGAGCTTCCCGTCTTCGCCGACGATGCGGTGGCCGAGGGTGAGACTGGTGTTGCCGACGCGTTCGGTGATCATCTCGACGAAGATCCGCGCCGGGTAGGGGATCGGCAGCCGGTAGTTCATCTGCACCGCCGCGAGCAGCGGGATGCGGCCGTCCGCGAGCCAGTCCGCACCGGTGCTGTCGAACCAGCGGATCCGCGCTTCCTCCACGTAGGTCATGAAGTTCGCGTTGTTGACGTGGTTGAAGGCGTCGAGATCGCGCCAGCGCAGATCCAGCGGCATGCGGAAGAGAATCGCCGCTGCGGGCGCATCGGCGGCGGCAGGGGACGTGTCGTTCATGCGTCGGTTTTCCGTTTTCTGGATCTGGCCGGGAGCGGCGCCGGTTTCGGTGGCGGCGCGAGCAGCTTCGCCAGGAAACGACCGGTATGCGAATCCGGCAGCGCCGCGATGTCCTCGGGCGTGCCCTCCGCGAGGATCTGGCCGCCGCGATGGCCGCCTTCGGGGCCGAGATCGACGACCCAGTCGGCGGTCTTGATCACATCGAGGTTGTGCTCGATCACCACGATCGTGTTGCCTTCGTCGCGCAGCTTGTGCAGCACCGCGAGCAGATGCTCGATGTCGTGGAAATGCAGGCCGGTGGTCGGTTCGTCGAGGATGTAGAGCGTGC
>JAYRTK010000260.1:0-5002 GCA_041919595.1 Lysobacteraceae bacterium | reverse complement strand
CGGGCCGGCCCGCGGCATCGGCCCCGGCGACGGACCGGCCGCCGTCAGCGGCCGGCGTCTCGCACCGACATCGGCGCGCGCGACCCCAGCAGGGAAATACCCGGGACGAACGGCGCGGAGGCGCCGCCCGCCGGCACCACCACGCCGATCGGCAACTGCAGATCGGCGTTGGTGTTCACCTGCGCACCGCTGAACAGTTCGGTCAGCACCAGCTTGCCGAAATTCCAGTTGCCGTTCGCCGGCAGGCCCGTGGTGTTGATCGTCACCGTCAGCGATGCCGAGCCGCCCGCCGGCACCCACAGCAGCGACGGCGCGGTGCCGGTCAACCCGACCACCTGCACCCGCCACAGCGAGCCGTAGGTGCGCGCATTGCGGAACGTGCGGGTGAAGCTGCACGACGACGCGCAGGTCGCGTCGGCCAGGCTCGCCAGATTCAGCGTCGCCGGATTGCCGCCGCTGTCCGGATTCGCGGCCTGGAAATTGGCGAGCGTTTCGTGGAGCACCAGACCGGCATTGATCGCGCGATCGATGCGCGCGCGGCCGGAACCGCGGGCGTGCGGATTGGCGGCGGTGATCTGGTCTTCGAGAAAGACCTCCGGCGTCGCGGTCATCATCAGGGCCGATTTCACCTCCGACGGCGTCCATGCCGGCCGCGCCTGGCGCACCAGCAGCGCCGCGCCGGCCACGTGCGGCGAGGCCATCGAGGTGCCGTTGAGGAGGTCGACCAGCGACTCCGACCCGGTGAGCGTGGTGCCCGCGTAGGCGGCGAGAACCCGTACGCCGGGCGCGGTGATGTCCGGCTTGATCAGGTCGTACGTGGAGGCCGGGCCACGCGAACTGAACGCGCCCAGGACATCGGGTGCGTTCGGGATGCCGGCCGAGGGAAAGGTGATCTGTGCGGTCGCGGTCGGATTGGCGTTGCCGAAGTTGCGCAGCGCATCGCCCTCGGCCTGGGTCACACCGAACACCGGAATGCTGGTTCCGCCCGCGAGGAGCGTCTGCGTGCCGGACGTGTTGTTGGCGATCAGGACCGCGATCGCGCCCGCTGCGGCGGCATTGTTGGTCTTGGTCACCAGGTTGCAGGTCCCGCGCCGGATCACGGCGATCGCACCGGCGAAGGTATTGGCCGGGAGCGCGCTGCAGCTGTCGTTGGTGCTGTTGATCCCGGCGCTGATCCGCAGCGGCGTCGTCGACGGAATCGTTGCCGCCAGATCGGTCCCGCCGGTGCCGGGGCTGATCGCCAGGGCCGCGATCGCCGCAGGCACGGGCGCGGGACCGGTCACCGACATCAGGATGCCGAATCCGCCGCGACCGTGCTGCGCGGCCGCGACCGTACTCGTCCAGGGTTCGTTGTGATCCAGCGTGTTGGGGTCCGGCCCGTCGTTGCCGGCCGCAGCCGCGACGAAAATGCCGGCATCGACCGCGCTGAGCATCGCCAGCGACACCGAATCGCTCCAGGGGGCGGAACCGCCGCCGATCGAATAGTTGATGGCGTCGACCACGCCGTCGGCGACCGCCTGATTGATCGCGGCCGCGGTTGCGGAACTGGGGCACGACCCGGTGCCGGTCGAGGTGTTCGTGTAACACACGTCGTAGGCGATGATGTTCGCGCGCGGCGCCACGCCGGAAATGCGCAGCGGCGCGTTGCTGTAGGTGATATCGCGGCGGTTGCCCGCGGCGGTGGAGGCGACGTGGGTGCCATGACCGTTGGTGTCGCCGAAGCCGGGCTCCTCGCGGACATTCGGCTGGCCGCACTGGTTGGCCGGCGCGCCGCAGACGAAGTCGTAACCGCCGATCAGCTTGTTGTTGCAGCGTCCCTGATCCACGCCGCCGGGGGCGCAGGTTCCGACGAACACGCCGCTGCCGAACGGATTGACGTGGACGTAGCCGTTGACCGGATCGGTCGACGCGAACGAGGGACTGCCGAAGTTGATGCCGGTGTCGATGATCCCGACCACCATGCCCTCGCCCTGGTACGCGGCCGTCGCGCCCGGATTGGTGCCGTTCCAGACCGGCGTCGCGCCGATGTGGTTCGGGCCGACATCGGTCGACAGGCGCAGTTCGCGCTCCGGCTCGACCCGCAGCACCCCCGGCATGTTCGCCACCCGCGCCGCCTGTGCGGCGGTCAGATCGACCACGATCGCGTTCAGCGCATGCTGCATCCGGCTGCGCACCGGCAGCGCGGCGCCGATCCGCTTCGCGATCTCGCGCTCCATCCGGGCCTGGCCGCGACGCAGATGATCGACGTAGGCGCCGGCCTCCGCGCTCTTCACGTCCAGACGCAGCCGTCCGCCCGGCGACAGCCCGCGCTTCGGCACCGCGATCCCGGGCACGCCGCCGCGGTAGTTCGTCAGCGGTGCTTCCCGGAACATCACCAGGTAGGTCCCCACCGACTGCGCCGCGCCGGCCTTCGGCACCATCGACGGTCGACTCGACAGCCCCCCGATCTCGTAGGCGCCGGGACTGCCGTCATTGCGCACGGCAGTCATCGCCGAAGCGATCGAGGCGGCGATCGGCGCCTTGGCCGGCGTGCGATTCGCGCTGGCCGATGACAGCCGCGCGGACAGATGGGGATAGGCGGCGGCACCGGCGATCGCGATCGCCGCGACCGGCAACAGAACGATGGCCCGGGATTTCGACTTGCGCATGACTGCCCTCGATGATGTTCGACCGTGGATTCGCCGGATCCTTGCCGCGCGCGGAGCGGACACCCCGCGCGGCCCGCATCCAGGCAGGCAGTTGCATGACCGGCCGCGCCCGGAAGCATCCGGAACGACCGATCGCGCCCCCAGTTTACGTGGTTTGTCCGGCGATGCGATGCGCTCGGCGGGGCCGGCCGGCCCCGCCCGGATCGACCTGCATCCCGGGCGGTCCATGCCCCGGCGATGCGCGCCCGGACACGGTATCGGCCGCGATCAGAGACTCGGGAACCGCCCGCTCACGGACGCGCGGCCAGGGCGCGTCACGGCGGACGTGTCGCCGCGGGACAGGGCCGAAACGCCCGGAACGAAGGTCGCCGAAGCGCCGCCCGCCGGCACCACCACGCCGATCGACAACTGCAGATCGGAGTTGGTGTTCACCTGCGTACCGCTGAAGAGTTCGGTCAGCACCAGCCTGCCGAAATTCCAGCTGCCGTTCGCCGGCAGACCCGCCGTGCTGATCGTCACCGTCAGCGATGCCGAACCGCCCGCCGGCACCCACAGCAGCGACGGCGCGGTGCCGGTCAACCCGACCACCTGCACCCGCCACAGCGAGCCGTAGGTGCGCGCATTGCGGAACGTGCGGGTGAAGCTGCACGACGACGCGCAGGTCGCATCGGCCAGGCTCGGCAGATTGAGACCACCGGGATTGCCGCCGCTGCCCGGATTGGCGGCCTCGAAATTGGCGAGCGTTTCGTGGAGCACCAGACCGGCATTGATCGCGCGATCGATGCGGACCCGGCCCGCGCCGCGGGCATGCGGATCCGCCAGCGTGACCTGGTCCTGCATGAACACGGTCTCGGTCGCGGTCATCATCAGCGCCGACTTCACTTCCGGCGCGCTCCAGGTCGGGCGCGCCTGACGCACCAGCAGCACCGCACCGGCCACATGCGGCGTGGCCATCGAGGTGCCGCTGAGGGTATCGACCAGCGTCTCGGAACCGGTCAGCGTGGTCCCGGCGTAGGCCGCCAGGATCTGCACGCCCGGTGCGGTGATGTCGGGTTTGGTCAGATCGGTCACGTCCGAGGGCCCGCGTCCGCTGAAATCGGCCAGCGCGTCCGGCGTGTTCGGCACGCCGGTCGGCGGATAGGTGATCTGTGCGGTCGCGGTCGGATTGGCGTTGCCGAAATCACGCAGCGCATCGCCTTCGGCCTGGGTGACCGAGACCGCGGGAATGAGGCTGCCCGGCGTCGACGGGAGAACCGTACCGGCCTGGTTGTTGGCGATCACCACGGCCACGGCGCCGACGACCGCCGCATTGTTGACCTTGTCGGTGAAGTTGCATCCCCCGCGCCGGATGACCGCGATCGCGCCGGTGAACGCATTCGCGGGGAAGGCGGAACAACCATCGGTGGTGCCGTTGATGCCGGTGCTGATCCGCAGCGGCGTCGTTCCGGGAATGGTCGCCGACAACTGCGCGCCGCCACTGCTCTGGTTGGTGATGATCGGCGCCAGATTGGCCGGGACCGGCGCGGGACCGGTCACCGACATCAGCAACGCGAAGGCCCCGCGCCCATGCTGGGCCGCCGCGACCGTGGTCGTCCAGGGCTCGCTGTGATCCTGCGTCCCGGCGTTCGGACCGCTGTTGCCGGCTGCGGCCGCGACGAAAACGCCGGCATTGACCGCGTTGAGCATCGCCAGCGACGTCATGTCGCTCCAGGGGCTGGAACCGCCGCTGATCGAATAATTGATGGCATCGACCACACCATCCGCGACCGCCTGATTGACCGCGGCCGCGGTTGCGGAACTGGGGCACGACCCGGTGCCGGTCGCGGTGTTCGTGTAACACACGTCGTAGGCGATGATGTTGGCGCGCGGCGCCACGCCCGAAATGCGCATCGAAGCGCTGGCGAACACGACGTCGCGACGGTTGCCCGCGGCGGTGGACGCGACATGGGAGCCGTGACCGTTGGTGTCGCCGAAGCCGGGCTCCTCGCGGATGTTCGGCTGGCCGCACTGGTTGGCGGGCGCGCCGCAGACGAAGTCGTAACCGCCGATCAGCTTGTTGTTGCAGCGTCCCTGATCCACGCCGCCGGGGGCGCAGGTTCCGACGAACACGCCGCTGCCGAACGGATTGACGTGGACGTAGCCGTCGATCGGATCGGTCGACGCGAACGACGGGCTGCCGAAGTTGATGCCGGTGTCGATGATCCCGACCACCATGCCCTCGCCCTGGAATGGCCCCGGCGCGCCCGGGTTGGTGCCGTTCCAGACCGGCGTCGCGCCGATGTGGTTCGGGCCGACATCGGTCGACAGGCGCAGTTCGCGCTCCGGCTCGACCCGCAGCACCCCCGGCATGTTCG
>JAYRTK010000259.1:0-5034 GCA_041919595.1 Lysobacteraceae bacterium | reverse complement strand
GTCAATCCGAAGGATCACGACAAGCCCATCCAGCAGGTGATCGTGGAGATGACCGGCTGGGGCGTGGACCACAGCTTCGAGTGCATCGGCAACGTCAACGTGATGCGCGCGGCGCTGGAATGCGCGCATCGTGGCTGGGGCCAGTCGGTGATCATCGGCGTGGCCGGCGCCGGCCAGGAGATCTCCACGCGCCCGTTCCAGCTGGTGACTGGCCGGACCTGGAAGGGAACCGCGTTCGGCGGTGTGAAGGGGCGTACCCAATTGCCGGGAATGGTCGAGCAGGCGATGCGGGGCGAGATCGAACTCGCGCCGTTCGTGACCCACACCCTGCCGCTGGATCGGATCAACGACGCCTTCGACCTCATGCATGAGGGCAAGTCGATCCGCAGCGTCATCCATTACTGATCATCGGCCCGCATCCGCGAGGGGGCGGGCCCACCACGGGGGACTGGGTTTGAATCTGGAGCGCATCGAGCGTCACGCGTGTTACGGCGGTTGGCAGGATGTCTACCGTCATCGATCCACCGCGCTGGGATGCGACATGCGGTTCGCCGTCTATCTGCCGCCGCAGGCGGCGCAACGGCCGTGCCCGGTGCTGTACTGGCTGTCAGGCCTGACCTGCACCGAGCAGAATTTCATCACCAAGGCGGGCGCGCAGCATCACGCTTCGGATCACGGGATCATCGTGGTCGCGCCCGACACCAGTCCGCGCGGCGAGGACGTGCCCGACGCTCCGGGGTACGACCTCGGCCAGGGCGCGGGTTTCTACGTCGACGCCACCGAAGCGCCGTGGTCCACGCATTACCGGATGCAGACCTACATCGCCGAGGAACTGCCGGCGCTGATCGAAGCGCAGTTCCCGGCCAACGGTGCGCGCGCGATCAGCGGGCACTCGATGGGCGGGCACGGCGCGCTGATCACCGCGCTGCGCCATCCGGGTCGCTATCGCAGCGTGTCGGCGTTCTCGCCGATCGTCGCGCCCACCCAGGTGCCGTGGGGCGAGAAGGCCTTCACCGCGTATCTGGGTGAAGACCGCGCGCGCTGGCAGGAATGGGATGCGTGCACCCTGATCGCGACCGCGCGCGAACGGCTGACGCTGCTGGTCGACCAGGGCGACGCCGACGAATTCCTCGACGCCCAACTGCAGCCCGAGCGCCTGCAGACCGCCTGCGAAGCGGCCGGCCATCCACTCGAACTGCGCCTGCGCAAGGGCTACGACCACAGCTATTACTTCGTGTCGAGCTTCCTCGGCGAGCACTTCATCTTCCACATGCGCCAGCTCAGCCGGGCGCGATAGCGCGTCCGAGCATCGGCCGCATGCCCCGCAGGCGCGGCGTCATCCACGATCTTTCGCCCGGTCGTTGAAGATCGCGGCTGACGCCGCGCCTACAGGACAAAATCGGTGTAGGCGAATCGCCCGTCGCGCAGCACGGTCTCGCCGGCGGCGACCGCGATCGGCACGGCGAACATCGGTCCGGCGTGGACCAGTGTGTGGAATTCGCCGTTCTCGCCGCAGGGGTCGCACGACCGCGGAAGAGCGTCGAGCAGGGCCGGATCGAACGCGCGACCGGCGAACGCGGCGTCGAGCTGCGTGGTGTCGACGCAGACCACCCGCGCGCGCAGGCCACCGGCGATCATCTCCCGCGCCCGCGTCGCGGTGCGCGCGGGGTCCGGATCGAAGATCGGAAAATGCGGCGTCCAGTCGAGTTCCACGCACAGCGCTTCGCGATACGCACGAATGTCCTGCAGGTACAGATCGCCGAACGCGATGTCGCGCAGCCCCGGCCAGCGCGCACGCGCGCGGGCCAGCGCATCGGCGAACGCAGCGCGATACCGGTCGTTGCTCGCCCGCTGCGGGATCCAGGCCTCGATCACCGGCAGGCCGCAGGCGTCGGCCTGGGCGTGCAGGATGTCGCGACGGATCCCCTGCATCGCAATGCGGTCGTAGCCTTCGGTGAGCGTGGTGACCAGACCGACGACCTCGACGTCGTCGCGGCGGCGCAGGACATGCAGGGCCCAGGCCGCATCCTTGCCGCCGCTCCAGGACAACAGCAGCGCCCGCCTCACGCGGCGGTGACGTCGCGCAGTTGCCAGCCACTGCCGGCGAGCAGACGCATTCGGTGCTTCAGCACCGCGCCGGTCAACGTCGTCGTCGCCACCAGGTCGATGTGCAGATCGGCCTGCTCGCCGCGGACGGTGGCCGCGGGATCGGTCGCGCCGAGCGCGGGATCGACCGCTTCGGGATCATCCAGGCTCGCGCGCCAGTGCTGGAACAACACATCTTCGCGCAGCGCCGCCTGCAGTTCCCCGGCCAGACCCTCGGCACCGCGGGCACGGAACGCGAACGCCCCGACCGTGTCCAGCACGCGCGCATCGGGAATGCTCAGATGGAAACGGGTGGCCATGTGCGGGCTCCTGCAGACACCCGCACAGGGTAGCGCATGCGGCGATGGCGCCGGCTCAGCCGAGGGTCTGGCCTTCGGCCGCGAACCCGATCATCAGGCAACCTTTGCCCAGATTCACCATGCCGGTCATGCTCATCACGCTCTCGTGCAGCGTGACACCGTGATCGGCACAGACCGTGCGCAGCGACTCGTAACCGACCAGCGAGCGCATCTCGCCCAATGGGCCGCCATAGCGCATGCAGACGTTCGGCGTGAGCAGACCGTCGCGGACGCGATCGGCCGCATACATGAACAGCTTGCGCGCCGCCGCCTCGAAACCGCGGACCTTGGCCACCGGTTCGGTATGGCCGCTGCAACCGTGCAGGATCGGCTTGATGTCGAGCATGGTGCCGAGCGAGGCACTGAACAGACTGACGCTCTTGTCGCCCTTGGCCCGGGTGCGTGCGCGCATGTACTGCAGATCGCGAACGATCAGATAGCCGTGGGTGTTGGGCACCAGTTGCTCGATCCGGGCACGGATCTTCGGCGGCTGATCGCCCTCGGCGATGAGCCTGGCCGCCTCGAGCATGGTCACGCCCTGCGCCGCGAACAGGTTCTGGGTATCGATCACCCGCAGGGAGAACGGGGAATTGTGCCCGGACGCCAGGCGGATCGGCTTGTATTCGTTGAGGATCGCGAAGCTGGCCTGGGTGGCGTTGTCGTAGACCGGGCTGCGGTTGCGCATCACCGTCAGGCAGAACACGTAATCGAAATCGATCACCAGCTTCCGGAGGAACAGCTCGCGGATCTGCTCGACGCTGAACGACGAGGTTTCCGCTTCGATGCCGCGTTCGGCGATGTCGGACTCCAGGAAGGCGAGGGTCGCGCCCTCGTCGCGGACATCGGCAAATGTCGTGTCGCCGATCTTGATCGAGATCGGCAGGATCTCGATCGCGTATTGCTCGAACACCGACGGCGGCATGTCGCACGTCGCGTCGACCACCAGACCAATTCGCATATCGGCGACTCCTCTGTGTAAAGACTCCCCACCCCAAGTCCTGACAGCAAGCATCGTGCCATGCACGGCCGGTCGGCCGATTCCCTTCAACCGCGTTGAACAGCGACCGGCAGCGTCGCGACCCTCCGCATTTCCGCGTCCTCCAGCAATCCCGGCTCCCGCAGGGCGGCGATCGCGAACGCATGGGCATCATTCCCCCAGAACAGGCGTTTGCCAAGCCCCAGCGTGGGCACACCGAACACACCGGCGTCCAGCGCGGCGCCGGTGTTGGTGCGCAACGCGGCCTTCACCTCCGGCGTCTGGCAGTCCGCCACGTCCACGCCCAGCGCGACGGCGACCCCGGCGAGGGCTTCGGCAGTGTCGCCGCAGCGTCCTTCGCGCCACAGATGGTCGAAGATCGCGTCGATCGCGGCCGGACGGCTGCCTGCTGCGATGCACAATCGCAGGGCCGCGAGCGGATTGAACGGATGCGCCGGCGGAAACCGCAGCACCACGCCGGCCTCGCGCGCCTGCCACAGCACGTGCTGATAGGTGAACGTGCGCTTGGCGGGAATCTCGGCCGGCCCCTTCTGGCCGATGGCATCGAGCACCGCCGCGAACAGGATCGGCACCGGCACGATCGCGTGTTCTGCCATCGCCGCACGCACTTTCGGCCACTGCAGATAGGCGAACGGGGAAATGAAATCGAAGTACCAGCGGTTCGCGTGGTCGGTCATGGCGAGCTCCGGATGGCGGCAGGCGCCCGACGACTCAGCAGCCGACGGCGTGGTACTCGGCCACCGCGCGCACCAGTTCGCCTTCACCGGCGGCACCGGAGAGGAACAGCGTGGGCTGGCTGACGTTGTAGTGGTCGGTGGTATCGAAGATCAGATCCAGACGACCGTCGCGATCGAGATCGCCGGCGAACAGGAGATGCGGCGAAGCCTCGTCGCCCAGCAGCATCGGGCCATCGGCGAGATGGGGATCGTGCCGGCCGGCCATCGCGACCAGCGTCTGCCGACGTGCGCCGTCGATGAGATCGATCGAACACAGCGACACGTTCGAGGTCGACGGATCGGGCTGGCAGCGGGTGACGATGCGCTGCTCGCGTCCGCCGAAGCGCAGTGTCTGCGCCGGCAGACCGCTGTCGCCGCCGGTCTCCACGACCGTCGCCTGCGCCACCGGCCCTTCGCGCAGGCCGGGGCCGCGCAGATAGGTCACGGGCGTGCCGTCGATGGCGGGACTGGCGACCGCCCGGCCGGTGGCCTGACCCTCACCGTCCAGGAGTTCGTCCACCACGGTCGTCACCTGCAACCGGGTCCGGATCATGCGCGCGCCACCGGCGTCCGTGGTCAACGCGAACCAGCGCTCGCCATGGCGGGCAACGGGTTCGTCGCCGTGGAACGCTCCGGGCGGCTGCAGCGCATGCGCGCCGCCCAGAGCGAAACTCAGCAACAGCCACATGTCGCGGCTCCCGGGGTCAATCGTTGCCGACAGGATACGCCCGCGGCAGGTCGCCCGACGCACGCAGATAGCGATCGCGCAGCTCGGTCTGGCGGCTGCGCATCGGGATCGCGCGACCATCGAACCACACCTGCCGCGCCACCGTGCTCACCTCCAGGGGGTCGCCGGTCCACAGCACCAGATCGGCGC
>JAYRTK010000258.1:0-5047 GCA_041919595.1 Lysobacteraceae bacterium | reverse complement strand
CATTCGCCGGCGCAGATGGACACGCTGGCGCGACGCGGCAACATCATGCGGATGAACGGGATCGACGCCGAGATCCTGTCGCGCGACGAAGTCAGGCGGCGGGTTCCGATCCTGGATTATTCCGACAGTGCCCGCTTCCCGATCCACGGCGGGCTCTGGCAGCAGCGCGCCGGCACCGCACGCCACGACGCGGTGGCTTGGGGCTATGCCCGCGGCGCGGACGCGCGCGGGGTCGACATCGTCCAGAATTGCGAGGTTACCGGCTATCTCTGGGATCGCGGGCGGATCGTCGGGGTCGAGACCACGCGGGGGCCGATCCGGGCGAAGAAGGTGGCGCTTGCGGTCGCCGGGCACACCGGCGAGCTTGCCGGCAAGGCAGGGCTTCGGCTGCCGATCGAGACCCATGTTCTTCAAGCCTTCGTGACCGAGGCGATCAAGCCGGTGATCGATTGCGTCGTCGCCTTCGGGGCGGTGCACTTCTACATCTCGCAGTCCGACAAGGGCGGGCTCGTGATGGGCGGCGATCTCGACGGCCACAACTCCTATGGCCAGCGCGGCGACCTGCCGATCGTCGAGGAGACGATGGCGGCTGCCAAGGCGCTGGTGCCCCTGGTGTCGCGCCTGCAGCTGCTGCGTCACTGGGCAGGTGTCATGGACATGACGATGGACGGTAGCCCGATCATCTGCAAGGCGCCGGTCGACGGGCTCTACATCAACGGCGGCTGGTGTTACGGCGGCTTCAAGGCGACGCCGGCCTCGGGCTGGTGCTTTGCCCATACGGTTGCCAATGACGCACCGCACCCCTTGAACGCACGGTTTACGCTCGACCGCTTCCATCGCGGGTACCAGCTTGACGAGAAGGGTATGGGGCCGACCCCCTGGGCGCACTGAAAGGACGAGACGATGCTGAGAATAGCATGCCCCTATTGCGGCGAGAGGGACTACGTCGAGTTCCTCTATGGCGGAGATGCGAGCCAGACGATGCCGGCGCTTGACGACGGCGACATCGGTCGTTGGACCGAATTCGTTTTCTTCCGCGACAACCCCAAGGGCGAACACGCCGAATTCTGGCAACACCAGCATGGCTGCCGGCAATGGCTGAAGGTGGTTCGGCACACCGTCACGCACACGGTGATGTCGGTCTGTCCGGCGCGCGAGGCGACCCCTGCGGCCGAGGAAAAGCGGGTGGAAGTGGCATGATCGGGCAGGCACGAAGGCTGGCGGCGGGCGGACGGATCGACAGATCGCGGCCGATCTCGTTCCGCTTCGACGGGAGAACCTATGGCGGCTACGAGGGCGACACGCTCGCATCGGCTCTGCTGTCCAACGGGGTGACGCTGGTCGGGCGCAGCTTCAAGTATCACCGTCCGCGCGGCATCTACTCGGCCGGCATCGAGGAACCGAACGCACTTGTCACGCTGCGCGGCGGCGGGCGCCACGAACCCAACGTTCCGGCGACCAGGATCGAGCTTTTCGACGGGCTTGAGGCGCAGAGCCAGAACCGCTGGCCGTCGCTGCGCCATGACGTGATGAGCGTCGTCGGCCATTTCCCGAAGGCCCTTGGCGCGGGTTTCTACTACAAGACCTTCATGGGGCCGACCCGGCGGGCGTGGATGTTCTACGAACATTTCATCCGCAAGGCCGCAGGGATGGGCGACCCGACCTTTGCCCCCGATCCCGACCGCTACGAAAAGGCCCATGCCTTCTGCGACCTGCTCGTCGTCGGCGGCGGCCCGGCCGGGCTGGCGGCGGCGATCGCGGCGGGACGCAGCGGGCTTCGAGTCATCCTCGTCGAGGACGATGCAGAGCTGGGCGGCTCGCTGCTTGGCCGCCGCGACGGCGCCGCGGCGGACTGGCTGAAATCGGCGCTTGCCGAACTGGCGACGCTGCCTTCCGTCCGGGTGATGATGCGGACCTGCGCCTTCGGTGCCTACGACGGCATGACCTTCGCGCTTCTCGAGCGGGTGGCCGACCATCTCGCAACACCGGCGCCGTTTCAGCCGCGGCAGCGCTTCTGGCGCGTCCGGGCCGAGCGGGCGATCCTTGCGACAGGCATGATCGAACGCCCGATCGTCTTCGCCAACAACGACCTGCCCGGTGTCATGCTGGCCGCGGCCGCGCGCACCTACGCCAACCGCTTCGCGGTCCTGCCCGGCCGTCGCGCGGTGGTATTCACGAACAATGACAGCGCGTACGGCTCGGCCGAGGACCTGCGGGCTGCCGGCGTGGCGGTCAGCATCGTCGATGTCCGCGCCACGATCTCCGAGGCGCTGAAGGCGCAGGCGGCGCGGGCCGGCATCGAGCTACATCTCGGTTGCGCGGTCGGGCGAGCCAACGGAAAGCGAGCGGTCACGAGCGTGGACATCGTGCCGTTCGATGCAAGACGGCCCGAAGCGGCGCGAGTCCGCAAGCGCCTGTCCTGCGATCTGCTCGCGATCTCGGGCGGCTGGACGCCGACGCTGCACCTGCTCGCGCAGCGCGGCTGCAAGCCGGTCTATGACCAGGACCGGGCGATGCTGGTCGCTGCGACGCTGCCGGAAGGGTTCCACCTTGCCGGCGGTGCGGCTGGGCAGGCCGCGCTCCGATCGTGCATCGAAAGCGGCATGGCTGCGGCCAATGCGGCTGCGGAGGCTTGCGGTCACACGCCCGCCGTGCCGGCCCGCCCGTCCGGCGAGAGTTTCACGGCCGATGTGGCGGAAGACGCCATCACCCCGGTCTGGACGATTCCGGCTCCGCTCAACGGGAGTTCCGCCAAGATGTTCGTCGATCTCCAGCACGACGTCGGCGTCGACGACATCGCGCTTGCCCACCGCGAAGGGTATGCTTCGGTCGAGCACCTCAAGCGCTACACCACGCTTGGCATGGCAAATGATCAGGGCAAGACTTCCAATCTCAACGCGCTCGCCATCCTCGCCGGACTGAGCAGCCGCGCGATCGGCGAGGTCGGCACGACGACCTTCCGGCCGCCGTTCCGCCCGATCGCCATCGGCGCGCTGACCGGCCCCGAGACCGGGCTCCATTTCCGTCCGATCCGGCGCAGTCCGATGCACGACTGGCATCGGCAGCATGGTGCCGCGCTCACCACCACCGGCCTCTGGCTTCGGCCCTGGTATTTCCCAGAACCGGGAGAGTCTCGCCAGGATGCCTATGCCCGAGAGACTGAGGCGGTGCGGCGCGCGGTCGGGCTGGTCGATGTCTCATCCCTGGGCAAGATCGACGTCCAGGGGCCCGACGCGGCCGAATTCCTGAATCGCGTCTATGTCAATGGCTGGTCGAAGCTGCCGGTCGGCAAGGCGCGCTACGGAGTGATGTTGCGGCCCGACGGGATCGTGCTCGACGACGGCACGACGTCGCGGATATCGGAGCACCACTACTTCATGACCACGACCACGGCGAACGCCGGAAAGGTCATGGCGCAACTGGAGTTCCTACTTCAGACTGCCTGGCCCGATCTCAGGGTGCACGTCACGTCGGTCACCAGCCAGTGGGCGGGGATGGCGGTTAGCGGCCCGAAGTGCCGCGAACTGCTCGGTCGTGTAGTCACCGACATCGATCTGTCGGACGGGGCGGTGCCGCATATGGGCGTGGCGCATGGCCATGCCGGCGACATTCCGGTGCGCATCCTTCGGGTCAGCTTCTCTGGGGAGCGTGCCTACGAGGTCTACACGCCGGCCGGTTACGGTATGGCGCTGTGGCAGATGATCTGCGATCGTGGCGCCGACCTGGACCTCACGGTGTACGGGGTCGAGGCGCTTGGCGCGCTCAGGATAGAGAAGGGCCATGTCGCCGGACCGGAACTGGAAGGGCGCACGACGCTGGCCGATCTCGGGCTGGCGCGGATGGCGAGCGGCGGAAAGCCGTTCCTCGGGGGCGCGCTGGCCAAACGCGAAGGACTGGCCGATCGCAAGCGTCCGCAGCTTGTCGGCCTGGAGTTGGCGACCGGCGGGGGAACATTGCGCGCCGGGGCGATTCTGTGCGACCCGGCGGCGCGCTACCGCAAGGCATTCGCCAAGGGATCGCCCGTCCTGTCGGAACGTGCGCCCGCCCCCGCGGCGGCTGCCTTCACCGCCGCCAATGGCAGCGGTCACATGGGCCACGGCATCGGCTTCGTCTCATCAGTCACCTGGTCGCCGGAACTGCAACGCAACATCGCGCTCGGTTTCGTTTCGGACGGCGCGTCGCGCATCGGCGACGAGATCGACGCGGTTTTCCCGCTTCGCGGCGAACTGACGAAGGTGCGGGTCACAGTTCCTCACTTCGTCGATCCGGAAGGAGTACGTTTGCATGCCTGAATTGCATTCGGCCCTCGCATCGACCTACACTGTCGGTACCTTCGGGGCGAGACGGGAGTCCCCGGCGGTGATACTGAGCGAATGCGCGCCACGCTGCCTGATCCAGCTTTCCGGCTGGCCCGACAACTTCGGCTCGATCTGCGAGCGGATCACGACGCACCTCGCAGTCCGCGTCCCAGTCGACTGCCTGACGGCCAGAGCGCACGAGGATGTGACGGTCTTCCGGGTGGGGCCGACCCGCCTGTGGTTCGTCTGCGATGATTCTTGCGGTCGTCGCCTGCGCGACTTCTTCGCATCCTTTGATGCGATGGATGCAGTGGTCACCGAAATTGACCATAGCCGGACCGTGATCCGCGTCTGCGGCCCCGAGGCGCGGACGCTTCTCAATCGCGGACTGCCGATCGACGTCGAGAATACCACCTTCCCGGAGCATGTCTTCGTACAAAGCGTGATCCATCACGTCCCGGTGCTTCTACACCGACTGCCGTCGCAGGCCGACCCGATCTTCGAGATTTATGTTCCGCGCGAATATGCGGTGACGTTCTGGGAGTGGCTGGTCGAGGCCGCCGCCCCGCTCGGCGGTCGCGTCGACAGAGAGGGCGTGTGATGGCGAGTCATGGTGAAACCCTTGCCGGCCAAGCTGCCACCTGGTCGAGTGGGCTGCGGCTCGTCGACGTTCCGGCGCCGGTTGTCGACGCCGCACGCAACTGCATCCTCGACCTCATCGGCGTGAGCCTGGCCGGCGCCCATGATCC